>JAEOTH010000118.1 GCA_016839915.1 Promethearchaeota archaeon | reverse complement strand
TTAAGTGGATCCATTTTGTTTCATTTCGTACGGAGCCACAGAATTTTTTACTTACTTAGTACTTAATACAGTGAACCCAGAGCTCTATATCAATTGGTAAAAGAAGTATGCTCTCATACGTCTGTTGCACTGATTCAGATATTCCTTCAAGATTAACATATATAATTGTTTTATCTCCTTCAAGTCTAAGTTTGGTAGAAAAAATTGGCTAAGAAAAATCTACAATCTTGATTTATACAATAAATTAGCAATTGTTGAGAAAGCGTCATCAACATTCTCTCCTAATAATGCAGATGTTTCTATAAATCCTAATTCTAATTGGCTTGCAAGTTCATTAGCTTTATCAATAGTTACTTTTCTCTCTTCTTCTAAGTCTTTTTTATTGCCTATTATATAACCAATCAATTCCTCACGATTTTTCAATTGTTCACCAACATCTGAAAACCATTTCGTTATATTATTGAAGGACTCTGGTCTGGTCAGGTCAAACACTAGGAAAACTGCATCAGACCCTCGATAAAACTGTTGCCTCATTGTATGGAACTTCTGTTGACCTCCAATGTCCCATAAAGTCAGTTGGATAACAGAATCCTCTATTTTAAAGATCTTGTCGCTTACCATGACCCCTAATGTGGGTACATAATTTCTCCTAAATGCATTATTAGTATACCTCAATATCAATGAAGTTTTACCGACATTTGGGTCACCTACTAAAATTATTTTGAACTGATAATCAATTAAACTTCGGTCTGTAATCTTTTGCTCAGGAAATTCTTCTTCCTTTTCGGTGATTTCTTGTTGTTTCAACTCTTCTAAAAGGCTCGAGACATTAAAATGAAGATGTTCTATTAACTCTATATATTCTTCTCTAGATGCTTTTGCTTTTTCTAAATTTATTATTGCGGGACTAAGATTATTAAAAGGAATAGATAATTCATTAAGATATTTATAGAAAATTACGTCATCATTTTCTTGAAATAGTAATACCATAGCAGATTGTCCAATTCCTCCACGTCTCTTTTCATCATCCCATTTTATGTATTTAATTAATCCTTTTAAATTCATTGATGTAAATGGAAGAATAACTAAGGATTCTGGAATAAGACCTTGCTCTCCCGTTAAAACTGTTAAGGCTTTTATGCTAATATGCATTAAGTCCATTTGACTGAATTTTGAAGGGAGCCAAGCTGCTGGATTTGGCCCGAGCTCATCATTCATTTCAATATATGCAATTCCTTTGATTATTTCTTGTTTCATGATTGTATAAAAGTAACCTTAATGAAGAACTTTAATATTTATAAACTGTAAATATTTCGCTTTTAACTAATAATAGAATTTTTTTATATAAATAATAATCGCTGAAAAAAAAAAGATTTAAAATTATGGTTTTAATCCTAAATACATAAGCCAAAAGCTACTTAAATACCCAATTCTTACTAAGATCACTAAAACTCCTGGAACCGTTAATCCCTCTAACAATCCAAAGATGCAAAAACATAATGAGCCTGCTGAAAGGTATACGAATTTTTTTCGAATTACTCCTGAAGATTGAAAACCTTTATATAAAAACCCAATTCCTAAGAAAACTATAACTACTAATAATAATCCACCCATTAAATATCCACCAAGAGTATTTAAATTCACGTTATAATCAATTAAGTTAATTAGTGGGACACTGGGTGGTGTAGGAGAAAAATTAAAAGAACCTAAAGGATTAGAAAATACTACTATTTCAAAGAATATTGAAATAATTAAGATAACTAGGACAATATAAATTTTCATCTTCGGGATTAACAATTCTGCTCCGATATATATTGAGATAATAATTGCTGGAGCAAACCAGATATATGATAGAATAGCCACTATGCCATTATTTGGTAGGTTCTGTTGAAGAAAAAGAACAGATAGAAAATCTAAAAATACTCCTAAAAACATAAGCCCCGCAAACATATTCGCTAAACCTAAATAAATAAGTAACTTAGAATTTGTTTTTCTTGATCTATATATAAAGAATAAACCAAAGATTAACCCAAAGATCACTACTCCTGAAGCAGTGATACCATCAATCCAACCGTTAATATCTAAAGGCAAATTTAGTTTTCACCATATTGTTTTTTTTATTCCCTTTAATTATTGGAAAATGAATTTAATTGTAAATTATATGATCTTTCACGTTAATAAATAATATGTTATTCGTAAAGAACCTTCAGTTCAGTGAAAATATTACTGTTAGTTCATAAAATAACTGAGGAAATCAAACTAATCCTTGACTTTCTCTAAAATAGAGATAATACGGTAAATCTACTTAAAATTATTAGAATATGTATGGTTACCTAAATTTTTTAAATATCCTTCCATTACAGATTTAATACCATCGTAATATATATCATCTCCTATATATTGTAAGAATTCAGTTATTTCTCGTTTTGAATTGTTAATTAAATCTAAAAGATCTCTGTACTCTAAACCTTCAAAACAATCAAAGGTTTGGAAAAGAAAAATAAATTCATCAAAATTTTTCTTTTTTAAGGAATTTTCCATTTCTTCTTTAATGAATTGAGATAATGACTTACCTATTATATTCTTGAATTCATGGTCCCAAAAATCTGAATCATAAACCCATTCTTTATGATGAATGTTTTGACACTGCCAATTAAATTTTCTAAAAATATTTATAAAAATATAGAAAAATTCTTCCATTAGATCTAGAGGAAATTCCTTAAAATCAAAATATATATCACTTAGAAAAACTTCCATTAGTTTTATCTCAGCAAATTTATCATTAAAAATTTCTAATCTTCTTTTGAATTCCTTAAAAAAGTCAACTTTTAAGTCATTTTCTCCAAATAAAATCTCCTTAACATGAGAACTAATTAATTTTTGTAATTGAAAATCGTCCAATCTATTAATTATATGAGGTCCCCAAAATTTAGATTCGCTCTTTTTTAACAGATCACCATATTCAAACAATAAAAATAAATCTCTAATTATTACCCCATGTTCTTCAAGAGAGCTTTTAATTTCTTCTAATTTCATAAAGAAATATCCATAAATTGAAAATACTAATAAAAAAATAAGACTATTTATAATTTATAATTTATGACCAACCCAATTTGTCAAAATTATTGAAATTATAGATTAAAGTATAGGTAAGTTAGAAAAATGACCATAGAAAAAGAGAATAAAACGAACCTTCAGGTTGACTCATTTTTCGATATTAGCAAGATTCGTAACAAATCTATTATTTCAGCGATTACAAGAAATTCTGCGCTAGATCTTTATTTTTTTTGCTGGTTGGGATATTTGGATCTCAAAAAAATCGATATAAATCTACAAAGGAAATACTTTTTTATAAAGAATGAAACAAGAAATAGTTTCAAATCCTCGGAGAATTATTTAGTCTTTTACTTTCTCTAAGATAGAGATAATACGGTAAATTGTAGTACGAGCATGGAAGGGGATATTCGGATCTTGCGAGAGATCATCCACCATATACATTACATTACTGGCAAGAACACCAGGAGTTTCATCTTCTCTATGCAACTCATTAATACCTCTTTGAGCAATCCTCTTAATATTCCTGGGCACACTTCGATCATTTATCATACCATTTAGTAAGTATTCAACATTTTCAAAGGCTTTACTTTCTTCCTCAGTTTTTGCCCGGGGCATTGAAAAAATCACCAAAAAAAGAATATTCAATAGCTAAGAACTTTAAACAGTAAAATTTTTTTTAAAATATAATTTTTTTGATTTTGAATAAATTTTTAGTAAATGCCAAATTCACGAATTTCTCGTTTTAGTGTTGGGATATTTTCATCATATTCTTTTATTTGATACTGATATTGGTTAAAAAACTCATTAAAATTCTGAATTTTTCCTTGGTCAATTTCTTTTACAAAATCATATGAAATTTTTTGAACAGAATTAAATATTTGATTAAATTGCTTAGTTGAAGTTAAAAGTTTTTGATTTACTTTTTTACCTTGCTTTCTTGCCATATTTCGGAGTTTTCCACGAGGAATTCGAATTTTCTCAATCAATTTATCGCACTCACTAAGAAATATATAAGAATGTACTTTATTTTCATCGTCAAGTTTAGCTTCGATTATTTCTGTTCTCCAAGTATTCATTCTTCCTCTCGCAAAAGTATCAAAATTTAAAGAGATTGAATCAATCCCTTCTCGTACTAAAAATCTAAGAAATTCTGGATCATCACTTGGGGCTTGACCACAAATACCAACTTTTCTTCCAAATTCATGTGCAATTTTAATTAGGTGACTTACTGATCTTCTTATGGCTTCGCTATTAGTATTGTAATTGTAATTATTCATTAAAGGAATCATTTTTTCGTTATCTCTCCCTACGCCATATGTGAGTTGAGTTAAATCATTTGATCCTATGCTAAATCCGTCAAAATATTGGCTAAAGATATCAGCACAAATAATATTTGATGGAATTTCTGCCATTACATATACTTTTAGATTGTCTTGACCTCGAATTAAACCTTCGCTTTCCATAATATTTATTATCTTTTTAGCCTCTTCGGGGCTTCTACAAAAAGGAAGCATAGGAATAATATTTATTAATCCCCAATCTCTAGCTTTTTTAATCGCTTGTAATTCTAAAATGAAAGCTTGCTGAAATTCATCATGTACATATCGAGAACAGCCTCTAAATCCTAGCATAGGGTTATTTTCTTCAGCTTCATAAATCCAACCACCACGCAAATTTTGATATTCATTAGTTTTGAAATCTGAAAGTCTTACGACACATTCCGCAGGACTTCCATCAGCTAATGTTTTCCATACACCGGCAGCAATGGTTGCTATCCCTTCTGCTAATTTTTGTACATAAAAATCTTCTTTGTTGTCGTAACCAATTGTTAATTCTCTTATCTTATCTAGTGTTTGTTTTAATCTTAAAATTTCTTGGCTAAAAGGATCTTTATGGTATAAATCACTTTTCTTTATATTTTCAATTTTCTTCCGTTGTTCTAGTAGAATATCATATCTCATAATTAATGCTTCAAAATCAATTAATGCATTGGGATGAATTTGAATTTCATCATTTATAATAAATTCTAATCTTGCTAAACCTGTACCATCTGGATATTTACCTGAGGATAGAGCTCCTTTAGGGATACCTAGGTTGACTAATACTTTGGTTTTTGTAGATGGGAGTTTGGCAAATTCAATTGTATCAAAATCATATTCAACATCCTTTAACCAAATTCTAGGTTCTCCTTCGCTACAATCAATTGTTACAAAATCAATTCCTTCACGTTGTTTTTCTTTCATTGTCTGTACTATATTATCAGCACCTACAATTGAAGCGATATTTAGCTCCCTAGAAACGATTGCAGCATGACAAGTAGGGCCACCACGTTGCGTGATCACACCTCCTAAATTTTGCATGTAAGATGTCCAATCAGGATTAGTTTCTTCAGTAATTAAGATATCATCTTCCCTTAATAGGTAAGCATCATTTATAGATTCTATTATTTTAATTTTTCCATATCCAATTCTTCGACCTATGGCAATACCTGAATTTTCAACATATAATCCTTCTCCTACTAGTTTTTCTGGATCTTCAAGGAGATAGAAAATTTCTTCAACGTCCCCTTTAATACTGTGGACAGTTTCAGGACGAGCTTGCACAATATACACTTTCCCGTTATTACCAACTGCAAATTCAATGTCCATTCTTCTACCGTAATGTTCTCTAATCTTTTGAGCATATTCTGCTAATTTTAAGACTTCATCATCAGTTAAACAATATTGTATCTGTTTTTGTTCAGGCAAAGGAATTACTTCGGTCCCAATTTTATCTATTCCTTTAGAAAAAATCATCATTTTCTCTTTTTTTGCGAGTTCACGACGAATTATTCTAAGTTGTTTAGGATCATGTTTAAAGACGATGAACTCATCCCCTTTTTCTACACCTTGAACGATCAATTCACCTAATCCCCAAGTTCCCCTGATAACAACTACATTTGAATTCCCTGAATCAGGATCCTCTGTAAACATTACTCCAGACGACTTAACTCCTCCCAAACCCCCTGCCATTTCTTGAACGCCAACAGATAATTTCACAGAAAAGTGATCGAAACCTGCTCGTTCTCTATACATTGTAGCGCGAGTAGTGAATACAGAAGCCATATCCTTTAATATATATTCTAAAATTTCTTTCTCTCCAGAGATATTTAAATGTGTATCTTGCTGTCCCGCAAATGAAGCATCTGGTAGATCTTCTGCGGTCGCTGAGCTTCTTACAGCAAACGTAGATATTTTCCCAATTTTTTCATTTAATTTAGCATAAGCATCTAAAATTTCATCAGCTAAGGAATCTGGTATTTTTGATTGTTCGATAACATACCGGATATTAGCACAAATTTTGTCAACCTTTTCAACTGCCTTTATATCTTCAGACTTTAGTTCTTTAGAGATATTTTTTATATCTCTTGAAATCAATTCTCGAAGTGAGATTTTTTTTTCTTTAATAGTAAAGAAATTTGTGTCTAATACATAATCGAAAGCTTCAGAAGTTACAGCAAATCCAAGTGGACAGGAAATTCCAAAACTTAATAATTCCCCCAAACTTGCATTTTTCCCTCCTACAAGAGGAACATCATTCACTCTAACATCTTCAAAGAACTTGATATATCTATAATCTTTCATATTAACGAGAAACTCCTAAACATTGAAATAATTAGAATTTCTCTAAATAATAATAAATGTTCTTCTAATTATTAATTAAACCTTAATAAAAAAAGTAACGTCAAAATTTGATTATTTCAAATCTCTTAAATTAGAAGAAAAGATCTTGAAATCCTCTTCAGTGTATAAGCAAAAGATAACTTTCTCAATTTGAGTATTGCCTTGTAAATATTCTTTTGAAGTTGTTATCATAATTTTAGCACATCGATTGATTGGATACCCGAAAATTCCTGTGGAAATTGCTGGAAATGCAATAGTTTTAAGTTTATTCTCATCCATTAACTTTAAGCTATTAATTGTTGCATTTTTGAGTTTCTCATCCTCATTTCCTTCTCCCATACGTGGTCCTACTGCATGAATTACATATCTAGCTTTTAAATTCCCTCCAGTTGTTATCACTGCGCCTCCTACATAGGTACCTCCTATTTTGGTACATTCTTGTTGAATTGTTGGTCCACCTTTTTTCCTAATTGCTCCCGCTACACCTCCGCCCAATATAAGTTGGGAATTAGCGGCATTAACGATGGCATCAGTATCTAATTCTGTAATATCTCCTTTAACCAAGTTAATAGAAGATTTTTTAATTTTTAACTCTATCATATGTAGGCTTTATATTATTTTATGCAAAAAATTTGTAAAAATAAAAAATATAATTATTTATCTTCACTGCCTTTTTTAAAGATTTCATCTAATTTTGAGCGATCATCTTCACTCATTTTACTCATTGCTTCCATGTTTTGTCGCATTAAATCCATCATGATTTTTTGTGAAATTAATTGATTCAAAACTGGTAAGGCAATTCTCATCCGCGTTAATTCATAATGCATAGTTCTAGCTATCTCTCGCATCTCTTTTAATTCTTCTGTTGTCATACCTTCTTCACCTAATCCAGGGCAATCTGCATCAACCACAATAAAGTTCTTGCCATCATACTCTAGTGGATATGTTCGACAGCTTAACGGGCGGTTTTCATAGACTAAACATTTTTTATCCTCTTTATTATAAAGGGGACATTTAACATCGAGTAATTCTTCGATTGGTGCTGTGGCAAATGGATCTTTTGTGGTTTTTTCTTCTTCTCCCTCTTTTGGTGGTGGTGCTAACGGTTTTAAAATTAAATCTATTCCACCATCAGGTTTATTATAGATATCTAAATATGGCATGAAGTTTGCGACTACTCCATTTCTAGCCCACATTTCTAAATCCCACAATGTTACCGGAATTGGGCCTCTAGCTGAACAGCAATTATCACAACGTGTACATTTAAAAGTAAACTTTGCTTTAGGTTTCTTTTCCTTGGTCTCGTCTTTACTAACTTCCTTTTCTTCAGAGATTTCTCCTTCTGAAGGCTGATTTTCCTTTTTATCATCTACCATTTAAATTCTCACTCTATATATATTCAAAAATAAGAATTAAATCTAAAAAAAAAGTTTTATTTTTATTCCTAATAAATAAGTTAGATATTATTTAATGGTATAAACAATTTATTGCTATTCAATAAGCGTTCAAGATTTAACAACGCGGGTTGGATATATTTTTCTTCATTTACTCCTGTAAAAACAATTTTTCCATTACTAAATATCAAAAAAACTGATTTAACAGGAATTAAAGAATGATATACTAAACCTGGAAAAACCTCGGGCTCATAAATCGTATTATCTAGTTTTAATGCGGTCAAATCTAAATTTATTTGCTTATAAAAGTTGGCAGTAATTACTATATTTACAACTTTGGGCTGAATTGAATTATTATCAATATTGTATTCGAAGATTTTATTAAGCTCTAAGATTAACCGTACTAAAACTAGATTAATATGGTCAAAAGCTTTCAGTCCAGTTAATATCAATTTTCCATTTTTAAAAATAATAATTACACATTTGGGATGTCTAATTCTTACAAATAACCCCGGAAAACGTTCTGAATTATATTCAGTATTCTTCAATTCTACTGAGATTTTATTTAAATCTAGAATCTCTCCAATGTCTAAGGAAGTTTTAACGACGATATTTTGAATAATATATTCTATGCTTTTAATATCATCTTTTAGTCTTAATTCAAGATCCATCGATGGACTCCTAAGATTTTCATATTCTTAAATTTTAACATTTAGATATTAAGTTGACATTCTATTTAATTCTACTTTTTTGTCTAAATTGACGTAAAAGCTCCTGTAGAGTTATTTTTCAATCTTTTTTTTGTCGAAATACTTAATATTTTTTCAAAAGAGGAAAAAGAAATAAAGTTAAATAGAATTGCAATTTAACCTTTCTCATAAAAATTTTTAATAAAGCTTAATTTGCACGTTTATACTAAAACCTTAATAATGTCCCTATGAAGCAATTAATATTGAAAAAATTATTAATCTGGGCAATGTTAACAATAAATCTGTTATTTGCTTTTGTAATAGGTTTAACAATACCAATGCTACAATCAGAGAGCTTTTTAAATCTTGGAATTGTAATGATTCCATTATTAATCATTCTTAATTATATCATAATAGATAGGTTTCACTATTATCTGAGACATACAAATAAAGAGGAAGAAAATCTTGATGCAAAAACTTAAGGAATGGAGTAGATTCAAGAAACCTATTATCGAATACAATGAGAGAAAATACATTTTTTCTATAAGATCCATAGCTTTATTCGCTATTGGAGCACCACTATCAGCTTATCTAGTATATTTATTTTTTGATTTAAGAATTAATTACTGGCTACATGAAATCCTGGCAGAGTAAATCAACCAAATACCAAAATTTTATTTATTCTATATCTTACATTTTTTTTGCTCATTATCTTGAAAATAATATACAATTTTTCAATGATACTTAAGTTTTGTAAAAAATAGAATAGAGCGTACATTAGATACTCACCACGATAATTTCCTTTCTTTGATTAAAATATTGATAAAAAGGGCTTTATCTTCTCTTGATAACTTTCTAAATTCCTTGGCATTCTCTGGTGAAAGTTGCTTCTCAACCAAAGGAAATCGTGACTCATGAAAAAAATAATCATAAAGCTCTTTATTTTCATTTGAATAGCTCAAATAAAACCCCCTTTTCGCAGTGGATTATGCTTATGACATTCTGGACAGGTATCGTAATCGGGCTCTAGGTCTCCATACTGACAATAAGGACAGTATAAAATCCCATCAAACAGGGCAACTTTTAACATTTCCTCAATATTTACCAATTTTCTTTGATCAACTCCTTATCTTTTTTTTTTATTATTTCCTTGCCTAAAATGAGCATTCCGCTTTATCTCTCCAAAAAATCGAAATACCAACAGATTTAAATCCTCCAAATCCCTAATCTCATCGTTTAAGTGATATGTCTCTGTCTTTTTGTGGGATTGCTTGAACAACCTTAAATATTCTAAGGTCGATATAATATGTTCGTGAACGTTGAGGAGCATGGGGATACTTCTTTGGATTTTTGCCTTTTTCACTAAATTAGTTAGGTGTTTAATACTATTCATGCTTATCTACATTTTAGGTCTTTGTCTTATAAGAAAAATGGAAGTAATAATACTATTTAAAATCAATTGGGGCGTCTATTTAGTGAAATCATCATTTTTCATAATAACTTTATCGATCTCTTGCTGTTCCTTCAAATAATTCTCATATTCACTTGTCTGAGATATATCAAACACATTCCCTAACTTAAAATAAGTTAAGACTTTTTGAGAATCCTCATTTTCTACGGTGGTATTCTGGGGATCTGCTTCTAAAGAATTAACTTTTGAAAAAATGGGGACTAGTATTTTATACCCTTTCGAGCCTTTGAGAATTTGGATTTCTTGCTTTTTCCAATTTAAAAAGCTGTTAAGAACTCCCGCAAACTTATCATCTTGCCTTTGCTCTACCTGAGCACCAGGTTACGCGCAAAAATTGAGCCCTCCAACCAAAATTGAGAGTTGGTGACGCTGCATTGAATACTTTTAAGGTAATATGCTCTGCGTTTGCGGAGACTGGAGAAGAACTGGGAATAGACCCATGGATTGAAGCATGGGTATCCAATAAAGTAAAGGATCTTGGAGGGAGTGAATTTTATCAGATTTTCTTGAGCTGTTTTGCTG
>JAEOTH010000117.1 GCA_016839915.1 Promethearchaeota archaeon | reverse complement strand
TTACAAATAGACGCTCCAGCCACCTTACAATTTAACTTCTGGATAAATGGTACCACCACTGATCAATTTGATAATCCTGTTATTAATCGAGGGAATTACCTTAATCTCACAGCTTATATTCAGTATGGGGGAATTCCTATTGATGATGGAGAATGGGTTTATTTCTATGATGTAACTCAACACAACCAGTTTATTGGATCTGATCAAACAACCTTAGGATATGCTGAGGTGATTTATTCACCAGGAGCGAATTCGACAGCAGGACCACACTTAATTTATGCCACATGGAATAATAAATATAATTATTCATATTTCATTATGGACGCTCCTATTAATATTACTCTTGATATCTTCCCCCAACCTAGGCTAGTTAACCGTTCTGGGACTGTCGGAACCGATTTCTTAATTCACGGATTTTTAACTGATGATAATGGAAATCCTATAAAATATGGTTCAATAAACGTTTTTATGTATGACGGTCCTATTGATGTATCATATTATTTAAATTTGGAATCTGGATCTCTGCAACTTGGGACATCTGGAGAGATTGATCTTACCTATTCTGTTTCAAGCTCAACGCCAACTAATAATTATACTCTTATAGTTGCATTTAATGGTATTTTTATATATACAAATCCTAATTATCCTCAATATTTTGATCTAGGTTATATACCAAACCTAATAGACGCAGCATCAGGAAATGATTTAAAAGTAATTGACCCAGATGACGTTGTTATATATTTTTATATTGATGATATCCCAACACAATCATTTTATGGGGATGGAAATCCTCCTGAATGGTATTATCGTCCTACCCCAATTAACTTTTCAGTTTATGTCACTCGGGGTGGCGGAGCAGTTGGTTATGGCGATGTTACGTTCACAGATGTTTATACAGGTACATCATTAGGAACACCATTAGTAAGTAATGGATATGCTTCAATTTTAGTTAGCACTGCTAGCTGGCACGGAGGCCTCCATCGAATAAGTGCTAAATGGTCAGATTCCAATACTGTTAACATAACTTATGTAATCATTAATGAATCAATTAATATTTTTAGTTATATAGATCAGCTTTCAATTTTAAGAGATGTAGATAATTTTATTGTTTCGGGAACCGTCAGAGAGAGTGCTGAATTTTTAAGAGGATTAAGATTAAACATTACATTGTTAGATTACTCAAAATCTGATATTTCTTCACAATATTTAATTGGTACCCGTACAATAACAATCAATACCGATGGTTCATATCAATTTTCAAATTCAATCGATCTTTTTTGCCCTCAAGGGCAGTATTATATAAGAGTAGATTTCAATGGAAGTATAAATGCTCCAGGTATATTTTTAAGGGATTATATGATCCACAATAGTAGTTTACTTATTCCGATTAATATAATAGCCGGTACTTATATAATAGGAAATTATGATACCTTATATCAGAAAAGTGGATTTTATGAAAATGATGAGTTATATGTTTACGGTACTCTTTATTGGGATAATGGATCTGTTATAACTAATAAAATAGTTAATGTCACTATTAGAGATCAATTTGGTGCTATATTAGCAACAAACACAGATTTAACAGATGGTTTTGGTTTCTTTAATATTTCCTTTACCATTGGTCTATGGGATGAAGATACAGTTGAAGTATCGGCAAATTTCTATCCCAAAGATAGCTATATTTTTCCTGAGAATACTTTTATAATTTCTACAGAACAACTAGTTTATAGAGAACCTTAATATCTACCATAAGAGGTGAAATGATAAATAAAAAAAAATAAAATTCTAGGATACAAACCTACTCCTAAAATATTTCACATTTTTATATTTATTCTGATTATTTTAACTCTTTCTTTAAATTCAATATTTTTTTTTCATGTAAATTCTAAACTTTATAATTATAGTTCTTTTAATCATAATAATTTAAAGAATTCTGCTCCATTATGGGCAACAGTATCTCTTACAAATCCCTCTGAAATAAATGAGTCCAGATTTATTCTTGGTTCAACTATTTCAGTAAAAGGTAGATTATATAATGATATTCCTCCTCTTTATGAACCAAAAGTAGGATACACTATTGATATAGAAGTTAATGATGTGGTGGATACTAACTTTAATGACATAACTGATAGCGGAGGTTATTTTCAAATTGATTATACAATTGCTCTATTTCTTGATGTTTATTCAAGACATAAAATTGGTGTTTCAGTACGCAATCCTCCTGTGGGTGTTGAGGTTATAAATGACGACTTTTATATAATAGATGTAAATACCACATCCTATTTTGATATTGATTTAGGAGCTACTGATGACCCTACAATCCCCAAATTAACTGAAGAGGATTTTAATATTATTGGAAATTTAAGATTTGATAATGATAATGGAATTCCTCTCGAATCTGTTAATTATTATTGGCTAGAAGGGACTACAATTATCTCTTCAGGATCTTTTCCTACTGATGGGTTAGGTTCACTTATGAATTTACAGGTACCAATTACATCTGAAAGTTATTTGACTCTGAAATTCAATTACTCAAACCCTCCTTATGTTGAATATTCTGAATATCTCATACCTAACATTAAAGTATTTTCTGATATTACTTGGGATTTAGACATAGACTATACCACCACAGAAGGAGTCATGTATAGTTTAACCGGAACTTTATCCTCCAGTACAGATTCTTCTCTTAAAATAAATAATAGGGAAGTAGTAGTTTATTACAATGGGACTGCTATAGACACAGCAATAACAGGATCTGATGGTGTTTTTGCCTCTAATTTTAGAATTCCCCAAGGAAATGGAACAGCATCAATTCAGGTTCAGTTAAATGAATTTGTATCAGGAAAAGATATTACTTCACCTTTACAATATATATTAGTTGAATCTGCACCTCCCTCAAATCCAGGAGGAGGCGTTTTACCTCCATTTTTGATCTTTTCATTAATATTTTTTCCAATTTTAGCTGGAATTGTTGCGGTTTTAGCTGTATATGGATATAAATATTATAAAAAACAGGAAGAAGAATCACGAGTTGTGAATATACCACTTGAATCAAAAATTATAAACCTTAAAATTCTTAAAGATTCTGGAAGGTTGGAGGAATCAATATCATATTTATTTAATGCTATTTATATGGATTTAATTAATGCGAAATACAATCGCAAAAGAGCCGAAAATGAGACCATTCGAGATTTCGCGATAATATCTGTCAAAGAATTAAAATTAACACCTTCATCAATTTACCCTTTTATTCAGAAAGTTGAGGAAATAATTTATGCAAAACCCTTTAAAATTACAGATAAGGATTTCTATAATACATGTGAATTATTTTCACCTGTATATTTTCAATTAACGGGATACAATTTTGTATTAAATTTTTAAATTCAAATATAGCTAGAAAATTAAAAGTAAAAACAAGAAATAAGTACAAAGAATTATAAATTCAAAAAAAATTATAATGTAAATTATTTGAAAATTAATAAAATTAGGTAAAAAATAATGGCAAAAAAGAAAAAGAAGCAACCAGAACCTGAGATTAATATTAAACAGAGATTTGATAATGTTAAGATTTTGGTTGAAACTAACAGACCTAAAGAAGCAATAGCTTATATTTATCTTGTCTATGATGATATAATTAATATAAAATTTAAGAAACCTAGATTAGCTCATCAAACAATTCGTGAATTTGCTATTGCATGCGTGAATGAATTAGAAAAGAAACTAAAACCGGAATCAGTATACCCCTTTATAAAAAAAATCGAAGACATAATCTACGGTGGAATTGAACCTACGACTACAGAACTAAACTTTACAATAGATTTATTTACAAATATATATAGCGAAATTACGGGGAAATCTTTCTCCTTTAAATTGTAGGTTTAAGAAACATAATTTTTGTTTAAATTCAAAATATTAAGAAGTTATCTAATATGGTAAAAACAGGTAAAGCATCTAAAAAGAGCATTAATATTTCAAAAGGGATCGTTCTAACATTCTTAACGATATATCTAATAATTTTTGGAGTTATTATTACTGATTTTATCGTTAAAATTCAACAAGAAAATCCAAATAATTTACCCCTTTGGTGGGGAATGGTAAGTTATATTCCTCTTTTATGCTATCTTGGAGCAATTTTTAGTGGTGTGTTTTTTATCATATTTTTAAGAAATGCTACAACTGTAAAGGTCCGACAAACTCAATCAAGAAAAAAAATTAAATCTGGTTCAATCTATAAACAAGCATTATTTGTTATTATTTTTATTCTCGTTTTCGTCCCTTTATTCTCACCAATAATAGATAGAGGGGAAAACGATCAAAATTTTTCAGTTTATAATAGCGCTTGGAATGGCGGTTCAGAATTTAAACAAGCGATTGAAAATGAAGAATATGAAGTGAGAACGATTCAATCAAGTCTAAGTGCTACTGAAAGATTAGATAAATCAATCTTATTAATTTTATTAGGACCAAATCAATTTTATGACCCTATTTTTGAAATTCCATATTTTATTGATTTCTTTAATAGCTCAAATTCACTATTAATATGTCATGATCATGGTTCAACGAGCACTTTGTTATGGGAAATAATGTTAGCAGGGTATTTTGCTGGAATTCAAATCCCTCTTACAATATTCCCTAATGGCATATTACGAGATAATGATTCAGAATATTATGATACGACACCAGAATTTCCTATAATTAAGAATTGGGCAACTCATCCAACTACAATAGGAATTGATGAAGTTATTCTTTCAGTATCATCTTGTGTTGCCGGTGGACCATTTATAGAATATTTTGATTGGGATCCAATTGGATCAACATCAGATTATGCTTTTATAGATAAAGATTATAATAAAAGATATAATTCACCTGAGGATGATCTAAATTTAGGATTTATGGGTTTAATTACATCATTTATTGGTTTGAGTGATTTTCCTCTAGATAACATACCCCTTGGTGGGTACTCTCAACAAGTATTTTTAGCTAAAGATAATGGAATTCAAAGGACATTTGTATCTGCAGATGCAAGCTTGTTTAACAATGAATTAATTGATGATCCTTTATATGATAATATGCAGTTTGGTATAAATATCATTGAATGGTTGACATATGTAAATGAAGGAAGAAGTAAGGATGAATGGATAGTTGTATTTGACGAAGCTCATATTAGACCAGAGTTTTCAAGAGATCTTACCTCAGCAGGAATATTTGGCTTCGTTATGCAATATATTGTACATTTATCAACAAATCCTATAACCGCATGGATTTATCCTCTTATAGCATTTTATACTTTGAGGAAATATTTGCCTAAAAAGGATAAAAAGAAAGAAGAAAAAAAAATTGCTGAAGAAGAAGAAAGGAAAGAAGAAATTGCGAGATTTAGAACCTCATCCTTCTTTGCTCAAAAAATTGAGGAATATAAAGTTAAAATGAAATATGAAGATGCCTTAAAACTTCTTTATAGAAGACTAGAAAGAAAATTAAATGCTCAATTGGGAGGAGGAAAAATCACAACCGAAAATGTAGTAGATTTGGTTACTACAAAAAATCCATCTATCACAAAATTAAAAACAAGAAGATTAAGCAAGTTTATGGATAAAATTTTAGCAATTAAGGAAGGAAAAATTAAAGTCAAAACTGAACAAGATTTTGAAGAAACATTTTTCGAAATGGATTGGGCAGTTAATAATATCTAATTAATTATTAAAACATCAAAAATATAAAATAAAAAAATATAAAAAAATAAAAATAAAGAGGTTATAAATAATGGAAACTCCTGATAAAGCAAAATATTATGACCATGAGGAAATTGATGTGGCACCTATAAGAGAGATAGCACAGGAAGTACTAAGTGAAGTAAGCCGAGTTATCGTAGGGTATGGTGAAATTCTACAACAGCTTTTTATAGCATTGCTTGTGAATGGACACGTTCTTTTAGAAGGGGTCCCAGGTCTCGGAAAAACGGTAATGGCTAAAACTTTTGCGAAAACACTTGGAATATCCTTTCGAAGAGTTCAATTCACTCCTGATTTGTTACCCGCAGATATTACAGGGACAAAAATATTCGATCAGAATGAGGGTGCCTTTGTTCTTCAAAAAGGACCACTTTTTGCTAACTTGGTTCTTGCTGATGAGATTAATAGAGCCGCACCCAAGACACAATCCGCTTTACTTGAAGCTATGGCTGAACGTCAAATAACAATTGAAGGTCAAACTTTAGTATTGGAAAAACCTTTTATTGTTATTGCAACTGAAAACCCTGTCGAGATGGAAGGGACTTATCCCCTACCAGAAGCACAAGTAGATAGATTCTTATTTAAACTCTGGCTTGATTATCCTGAGCAAGATGAAGAAGTAGAAATTATGCGTCGACAAATATCAGGCGATTCACCTTCAGTTGAAATAATAACAGGTGGGGAAGAAATCCTTGCAGCGCAAAAAATTATGAATTTAGTATATATAGATGACCGCATTTTAAAATATGTTCGTGATATCATAATAAAGACTAGAAACCATCCACAGATTGCTCTCGGATGCGGTCCAAGAGCAAGCTTGACTCTTATGAAATGCGCCAAAGCCCGTGCTGCAATATTAGGCCGATCATACGTTACTCCTGATGATGTGCGAGCTTTAATAGTTCCAGCATTAAATCACAGAATTCTCTTAAAACCAGAAGCTGAATTAGAAGGCCTTGATGCAAAAGCTGTCTTGAAATCAATAGTCGAAGATATTTCGATCCCTATCTAACCCAATTTTTTTTGTCTTTTATGGGTATTATGAGTATTTAATAAGAATTGGAATAACAAATATTAAAAGGTGGCATTAGATTTTAGGTGGTAAAGGTAGAAGTTTAATTTTATTTGCTGTATTTTTCCTTACAGCTGGATTTGCATTCGTAAATTATTTCTTGATTTACTTTGCAATTTTATTATTATTTAGTACAATTATTAGTTTACCAATTTTCTACTATAAAATGAATGTAGAAGAATTACGAGTTCATAGGGAACTCGAGAAAGAAAAAGTATTTAAGGATGACTTTGTTCATGTAAAAGTAGTAATTGAAAATACCGGTCGGAACAGTTTTGACTTTATTGAAATAAGAGACAATTATAACCCACAGCTTTTTAGATTAATTCTTGGTGAAAACTTTATATCTACTAGAATTGGTCCTAAAGCTCTAATTAAATTTTCTTATGTTCTTGAACCAAGAGTTAGAGGTGAATATGCTATTGGACCTTTATCAATTATAGTGAAAGATAGATTAGGATTTAATTCACTTGAGAGGATTGTACCAGATAGCGTTACAGATATTCTTATCTACCCCCCTTATGAAGATATTAAAAGAATTGAAATTTTAGGTTCAAAACGTTCTTTACAATTAAATTATGGATTACAAAGATCGAAACAAAAAGGTTTGGGCTCAGAATTTTATGGGATGAGAAAATATGTGTATGGAGATCAATTTAGATTGATAGATTGGAAAGCAAGTGCTCGATCTCAAACATTAATAGTTAAAGAATATGAAAGTGAAAGGGATGTAACTGTAATGATTATAGTAGATTCATCAGATACAATGGCAGGTGGAGCAATTGAAAATACAAAATTTGAATATGCGATAAGAGCTTGTATGCTTTTAACAAAAGTAGCATTAACACGGAGAGATAATGTAGGAGTTTTTACATTCTCAGATAAAAAGAACTTAAATTTTTTAAAACCAAATAGCGGAGAAGAACACTTTTATCAAGTGTTAGATTTTGTCGCAAGAATTAAACCACAGGGAAAATGCAAATTCAATGAAGCCATGGACCACTTTACGAAACGTTTTCAAAAAAGGAGTTTAGTTTTTATAATATCTGATTTAGAGGCAAACCCTAAAGATATTTCTCAAGCTGTTAAAAAATTAGTCCCTTTTAATCATAGTATTATAATTATCAATCCATTTAGTCCTTGGTTCGAAATTCATGAAATTGACTTATCTTCGACAGATAAAGCTCTAGCAGAAGCGATTAGTGAGGAAATGATGGAGCATATTTTAATTATTAGGCAAGGGCTTCGAAATCTCGGAATAAATATAATCTCTTGTGGACCTGATGATATGATGAATCAAGTTTTAAGTAATTATATGGAAGCAAAAAAGAAGGGAAAGGCGTATTAAAAAATGGCTCGTGGCTATCTATTATCATTAAAAATTATTAACCTCGCGTTGTTCTCCTGGTTAATAATTATCTTTCTAACTTCAATTTTTGATTTTGATATTGTTGTTGTCACAGCAGATAATGAATTCGTGCTTCTCGCGTTTTTAGGAGCATTAAAAAATGTTATTTCCTATTTAATCTATGGACTTCTTTTTCTTATCGCCTATGGTTGTGCTTTTATTTTTGGAGGTGGAGCAAATAACATCATGTTTAATTTTATTGAAGGTTTTTTTAAGGGATACTTGAGTAAATGGTTCTCAATCCCTCAACCAGACCTTCAAGACATTCCCAATTTAATAATGAACGAATTAGGTGTACTTTTTAATGATTTCTATTTATTTATTTTTCAAATTTTAATCGTAATTTCAGTAATATATGCCGTCAGAGGTTTTTTCAAAAGCAATCCAAAGAATTATTTTGTTGCAATTGGCTCAATAGTCCTTATGATTATTATCCCTCTAATGGTGGCTGGTTTAAGAGATATGTTGAAATTACTAACTATTCAATTACCATATTTGGATCAGATGGCTGACCCCATTAATCCCATAATGGAAAATATTCCAATCGATGACTTTTTTGCTTTTATGGCAAGTCCAGTTATCTTATTTGGTATAGTTTCATATATTTACTTGGAGCTTGCGTTCCAAATTAATTATGCTGATACTGTGACTAAACCCTCATTAGAGAGAAGTGATAGATTAGAAGCTCAATTGAACATCCTTGCTAGAGAATCATATTTTATAACTGCCAATATAGATAAAATAAAAGAGGAAGCAAAGAAGAGAATGACAGAAATGGAAGGAGAACAAAAGGAAGGTTTAGTTATTGGGAAATTCTTTGCAAAAACAGGTAAAAGATTTTCTTATGTAAAGGAGATGATAGAAAAGAGAAAGTTAGAGGAAGAAGAAAAAAAATTAGTAACTGCTGCTTCTAAAACAAGAAGACTTGGAAGGTATATTGATCGTCTTTTTCGAGAAGACCCTGAAGCTAGAGATACTTTAACTGCAAGCTCTTCAGCTCCAAGGTCCCGAAATTTAGCAACTTCTACACTATTCAATTTTATTTATCGAGTAGGCTTATTGTTAATTTTAAGCTTTATAATTATTCACCCACATTGGTTTTTAGATACTATAATACAATTACCTCCCGCAATTACAGAAAGTGTAGCAATGGATAATCCTGAAGTCATCATCATATTATTATTACCAATCATGGTACTCTTTCCCGTAATTTCAAAATTAATTTCTTTTATTAAACATAGAAACCTAATAATTCGATTGCAACAAGAAGGGCGTATAAAAGAACTTCTAACTTCAGTTGGAGATTACGTTAAAAAAGAAGAAGTTGAATCACCACTGGAAGAAAAAGTTGAAGACCTAGCTACTGAATCTACTTGAATTATTTTAATTACAAACTTAATACAAATTGAGCTAGATCTATTTTTTTTTTTAAATTTACCATTAAAGTGTCAAAACAATAAGTCTCAATTCCTAAATCTTCAATTTTTGGTTTAAATTCAGAATCTCGAATATCTATGATAAAGTGTCCTAAGAATTCTGAATAAAAATTCGCAACTCCTAAACATGATACTTCTAAACCTAAGCATTTCATAAATATATCGGCTGGGCCCTTAACTGTGGCACCTTGTATAATTGGACTAATCGCAAAAACTCTTTCTTTTACTTTAGAAAGCGCTTGTTTTATTCCTTCCACTTGAATGATAGTCCCTATTGATACAATAGGGTTTGATGGACAAATTATAATTTTTTTAGCTTTTTCTATGAATTCTAATACACTTTTTGCTGGTTTGGCTTTTTCTAGCCCTTTAAATTCGATATTTACCACTTCAGGTCGACATTGATATTTAATAAAATATTCTTCAAAATGCATTATTTTTGAAGGAGTAGAGATAAATGTCTGAACTGATTCATTAGACATTGGAATAAGATGAGAATGCACACCTAATTTTTGACTTATCATATTTGTAATCTCTGTTTTACTAAAACCTTTTTTAACCAAATCAGTGCGATAAATATGAGTAGCTAAATCTTTATCGCCGGCATTAAACCATCCTATATCGTAATATTTCTTCAAAATGCTTAGACAATTAAAGGTTTCATCAACAAAACCCCAGCCTTTTTCTTTATCCACTAAGTTTGCTAAAGTATATGTAATTATATCTAAATCAGGACATATATTAAGCCCAAATAATTCAATATCGTCTCCAGTATTTATAATTATTTTCAGTAATTCTGGTTCAATTACCCGAGCTATTCCTTCAATAAATTTTGCTGCTCCAACACCTCCTGCCAGAAGTACATAATAATTTTCAGTCATAATTAACTTCTTTTATTTCTTTATTTCATATATTATTTCGTTCAATTTTTTACGATTTGGGGTTTTTATAGTATTCAGAGGATATCCAACTGTAAAAAAGGCCATAGGGATATATTTTTCGGGGAGTTTTAAACTATTTTTTACAACATCTTTAGCGAAAAGTGGAGCACAATACCAACATGCTGCCAATTTCTGCATTTCAATTGCAAGGAGTAAATAAGTTGCCGAACTACTAATACTTTGGGTCCCTAATAAGAATTCAATTTGATTTCTTTTAAGATCTGGATACTTTTCCAAATCTGATGTATCTAAGCAAAGTAAAATTAAAATTGGTGCTTGTAAAAAACTTCTGCTGGTCTTTTCAACTTTAGATTTAATGAAATCCTTTGATTTTCCATCTTTTCGTAAATCCTGCTGTAATTTATTGTTCATGTTTTCTATCAAATTTTCACGCAGTTTATCTCTCTCCAATATTATATACCTCCAAAATTGTCCATTGTGAGCGCTTGGAGCCCATCTTGCAATCTCAATACATTCTTTAATAATTTCCTTATCAATATTTATATTTGCAAAAGGTAGTTTATAACTCCTACGACTTTTTAGTATATTTTTTATTTTATCTCCTGTATCGTCCCTGAACAAATCATTTTCCTTCTTTCTTAGAATAGGTTTGATTGTTGTTTTCTCATTATAATCAAATTTATACCCTCTGATTAATGCAATTGGAATTCCCTCATCTGATTCGCCCATTACTAATTGTGCTGCTGCTGCTAAGCTATCAACTTGTCCAACCATAGTTGTTTGGAGTTCATAACCAAATAAATCTTTTTTACCTCGATAATCCCGAATTGGGTTTATTCCTGAAACTCCAATCGCAGTTCCAAGAGCTCCTAATCTAAAAGCTCTACCAAAAGAATCAGATATTATTACAGCAACTTTTTTTTGCGTTTTCATTTTCAATGTTTTTCTTATAATCTCAGCATCTCTATCTGGATTTTCTGGTAATAGAGAAATAGTTCCCTTTCCCTCAATATTAGACTTATCTATTCCAGCATCGGCACAAATAAATCCGTGTTTAGTTTCAGTTATTAATACATGTTCATGTTTAATAATTTTATTAGCCTCATCTAAAATTGCTTGTATCAATTCAGGACTTTTTATCGGTAATCCATGCAATCTTGATTTTGGCACAATTTTTTTATATATTTCAAGACTTTTCTTACTCGGTATGATCTCATCTAAAATCCTTGTTCTTCCATTACTTTTCGAGACGATTGTTTGAGCAATAACAATAATATCTCTATCTTGTAGTGCTATTCCATTTCGATCTAAAGCTTCTATTATTATTTCAGAGATATTGTCTCCCTTTTTGATTAATGGAATTTTTTTTAGTCCAATAATTTCAATTTCATCTTTAATTTTTATGATCCACCACTTTTAGATATTTTTATATCTTTTAATATCCGATATTTTACTCTCAGCTATTTTTTCAAACTTCTCAGGGATTGCACAACAAGCTGAATAAAATTTGTATTGAATTTTAGGATTATATTTTTTAAACCATTTTAGAGTATCTATAGATGGAATTTCAATCCTTGTTATACCTGCTTTAATTGCAGCTTTCTCAAACTCATTTTTAATTGTTCCACGAGGTCTCATACACCCTAATGAAATTTCTGTTTTAGGAAAAGCCAGTCTTAATATCGCTATAACTTTTGACACATCTTCTGGTTTTGGGATTTGAAATTTGATTTTAGAATTTTTGGGGGGTATCAACACAATGACGACGATTAAAGACGGATTAATTTTCATGTCCCTTATGAACTTTATAGAATCTAATTCTTTGTTGAGTCTACCGTAATTTAAACCAATGCAAATATGAGGTACGATGTTTAAATCATATTTTTGTAATAAACTTATAGCTCTTCTATATTCTTCTAATTCAACATTTAAATGATATATGTTTCGGATTACTTCTTGATCCATATTCACATCAAAGGAAATAATATCAACATTAGCAATTGCAAGTTGTCTTGCCGTTTCTTCGTTTAATAATCCCGTATGTGCATTAATAATTAAATTTGTTTCTTCTTTCACTTTTTTAATCGTATCTAAATAAGCTAATAATGGAACTGATCCATCAGACATACTTCCTCCTGATATTAAGGCACCAACTCCTTCATGTTTCGAAAGATTGATTAGGAATCGCTCTAAATCACCGTTTTCTTGTATTTGCTTCATCCCCTTTAAATACTTCTTGTTACAATGTTCACAGTTTAAGGCACATTCACTACCTGTTATACTGATAGCAGGAAATTTCTTTGTAGGAATGTAAATCTTTAAAAAATCCCCAAAATTTTTGCGGGTTATTTCCTGAGCAATGTTTAACAACCCATCTAATTCTTTAAATTCTAGATTAAAAAGTGAAGAAATTTCTAACCATGAAACCAAGCCTGATTTAATTTTATTAAATAAAAGTTGATTATTAATCATATATCTTTAACCATTTCAAACTTGAATATTTCTCTTTTACTAATTGCCTTGCCAACTCTTTCTCATTTACAGAAATAATTCCCTCTTTTAATTTAATACCTAGGGTCGTTTCAAATCCATTTTTTAATGAAATAATTAACTTATTCTGTTCATAATTCTGTATAAGGTTTTTAATTCCAATGCATTTTGCACGAACAGACCTGACCATCCTTGATTTACCTATATTTTCAGGAGCTTTTAATACAGAGTACATTAATTCGGGGGCAATATCTAATAAAATTGTCCCGTGCTGAAGAATATATCCTTTCTTTCTAACTTGTGCATTTCCAGAGAACTTTTTTCCATCTAATAGTATAGCAGGGCAATGAATAACATCTTTTTCTGGCTGTAATCCCAAAATTTTTAATCCCATAGTAATACCTTGAGTGATAATTTCAAACTGCTCTAAAACCTTAATGGCTCCCAAATTCTCGAGAAATTTAATAGGACAGACAATTGAATATGTAATTTCTCGAAATTCATCATGAAAAACAGCACCTCCTCCAGTAATACGTCTTACAATATTGAATCCTTTACTTCTTACAAATTGAGAATCAACTTCGTTTGATAGGCTCTGATTTCTTCCAATACTAGCTGTGGAAGGTTTCCATTTATAAAACCTTAATGTATTCGGGGATTTTTTCTCTATTGCCAATTCTAAAATGGCTTGATCTAGAGCCATATTCCAAAAACCAGTTTTAACTTCAATAGGTAAAAATCTCCATTCACTCATTTTTTCGGTTAAATTAAGATTAATTTACATAGTTATATACTGATTGAAATATTTCTCTTTTTTCTTTTTCTGTTAAAGCTCGTGGATAGTTATAAATAGGCCCAGAAGGTTTAGATGTATAATAAGGACGGTTACATCCGGGACATCCAGAAGTTAAAAAGGCATTTGTATCATCGATTATCATATTTAATTCCTTTTTACTAATATTGATATTTATTATTTCTCCTTTCAAATTAAATGCAAAATCGTTTGATTTCTTCTCACGATTATAGATAAGAAATCTTCCCAACTGTAATTTTCTAAAACTTTTAACTATAGGTGGGGGAATTTTTTCAAATTTTGTGCCTTTTATTGGTGTGAAGGCAAATAATGAAACGATTATCCCTA
This sequence comes from Promethearchaeota archaeon, assembly GCA_016839915.1. Lineage (GTDB taxonomy): Archaea > Asgardarchaeota > Lokiarchaeia > Sigyniarchaeales > SOKP01 > Loki-b32. The sequence continues at coordinate 15,554 of JAEOTH010000117.1, read as the reverse complement.
AATTATGTAAATTTTCGACTAGTTCAATAACCTGTTTTTCTGTTTCTTCTAATCCAATTATTATATGAGTGCTAACAAATCCAGGAGTAAAAATTTCCAGTGCTTCATTTAACTTTTGAAGATGTTCTTCCCATGTATAAGGACCTCCAATGCTCTTACCCTTAATTTTTTCAAAAATGTCAGCTGAGGCACCATCTAAAGCAATTCCTACTCTATCAACCCCTCTGATCTTTAATTCTTTCAATTTTTCTTTTGATAAGGGTGGAATGGCAACAGATATCGGAATATTGGTATAAGTTCTAATTTGAGTTATAATCTCTATTAAATCATTAAAATTTTCAGGATAATTAAGTGTTTGAATGCAAATCCTTTCAAATTTTTTTGAAAATGACATGTATTTTAGTTTTGTTAGCAAATCTTTAAGGTAGAATACTGGCCAATTAACACGAGAAAGTTTTTCCATAGAACTTTTTGATGACCTAGCTTGAGGACAAAAGCCACAGTTCGCTATACAATGACCATTAGTGAATGTCATAATATAACACGTAGTTGGGGGATTATTAAACTGGGGTAATGTTCCCAGGTCTAAAACTGAAGCACTCCCAATAGAGATTCTTATTTTTTCAATAGTCACAAATTTCACTAGTAAATTGGATAAATTAAGTTTTATTGCTTCGCTTTATAATTTTTATATTGATGAAATTTAGAAGTATCAATCAACCAACGATAAATACGTACAAAAAAATTTATTGAATCTATTATTAAAATATTAAATATTGTAAATAACTCCTAGAAAAGTGTCATAGTTTTATGGTTGAATATAACGCACAAAAGATTGAAAAGAAATGGCAACAGAAATGGGAAAAAGACAAAATCTTTGAAGTTAAAGTGAATCAAAAGAAGAAAAAATATTATGTGTTAGAAATGTATCCCTATCCTTCAGGAAAACTCCATATGGGGCACCTTAGGAATTATACTATTGGAGATTGCTATGCTAGATTTAAGAGGATGAATGGTTTCAATGTGCTTTACCCAATGGGTTATGATTCGTTTGGAATGCCAGCCGAAAATGCTGCAATAGATCACGGTGTTAATCCAGAAGAATGGACCAATAAAAATATAAACACAATGAAAACTCAGCAAAAAAGGATAGGGCTTTCATATGATTGGACAAGAGAAATATATAGCCATAATCCTAACTTTTATAAATGGGATCAATGGTTTTTCTTACAGATGCTAGAAAGGGGATTAGCATATAAACAAGAAAAGTATGTTAACTGGTGCCCTAAATGTGCAACAGTTTTAGCAAACGAACAAGCTCAAGGAGGAAAATGCTGGAGATGCAATTCAATCGTTGATCAAAAGTTTTTAACACAATGGTTCCTTAAAATAAGAGATTATGCCGATGAATTGCTCGAGGGCTTAAATCTCGTTGATTGGCCTGATAAAGTTAAGGTAATGCAACGAAATTGGATTGGAAGATCAGCAGGAACAACTATAAAATTTCCAATTAAAGGAGAAAAGAGAACAATTGATATATTTACGACAAGACCTGATACACTATATGGTGTAACTTTTATGGTTTTTGCTCCAGAACATCCTTGGGTTCGCGAGTGGGTGAATGAAACTGAATATGAGTATGATTTCAATAATTTATATAATGAAGTAATGCATCAAGATAAGTTTGAAAGAACTGATATTGAAATCGAGAAAAAAGGTATATTTATTGGTAAAAAAGCTTTAAATCCAGTTAACAATGAGGAAATACCTATTTTTATAGGTAATTTCGTTATTTATGAATACGGAGCAGGTGCTGTTATGGCAGTACCTGCGCATGACCAGAGAGATTTTGAGTTCGCTAAAAAATATAATATTCCCATTAAAATAGTAATTCAACCTTATGACTATGAATTAAATATAGTTAAAATGACACGCGCCTATGAGAGTGATGGTGTTCTCGTAAACTCTGAAGAATTTAATGGTTTGGAAAATCGATTAGCTGCCAAAGAAATAACAAAAAAATTAAAACAACTTGATATAGGATATGCTACAATAAATTATAAGTTAAGAGATTGGGGAATTTCACGTCAACGCTATTGGGGCTGCCCAATTCCAATAATTTATTGTGGGGAATGTGGTATGATCCCAGTACCATATAATGATTTACCTGTTTATTTACCAAAGAATGTTAAATTTACTGGGACAGGTAATCCATTAGAAACAAGTGATAGTTTTGTTAATACTCAGTGTCCTAAATGTGGCAATAACGCAAAACGAGAGACTGATACTATGGATACTTTTGTTGATAGTTCTTGGTATTTCTTTGCCTATTGTGATCCTCCATCTGTTGAATATGATATACCCTATACTACTGCTAAAATAAATTATTGGGGTAATATTGACCAGTATATTGGAGGTATAGAACATGCAGTTATGCATTTAATTTATGCTAGATTTTTCACAAAAGTGGCTCGAGATCTAGGGCTTCATAAATTTGATGAGCCCTTTCAATCTTTGCTGACCCAAGGAATGATAAATAAAGCTCATCCATTCTGTATCAACTGTAATACTTTTCTTATGAAAGCTGATTTAGATCAAATGAGGTGTAATAAATGTGGAAGTATAGATCTCATTCAGAAATCTGTAAAGATGAGCAAGAGTTATGGAAATACTGTAAATCCTGGAGATATAATTGAAAAATATGGAGCAGATGCAGCAAGATTTTTCATCTTATTCGGAGCAAGCCCATCATCGGGATTAGAATGGTCTGAAGAGGGTGTTGATTATGCTTATAAATTTATTAGATCTATATTTACTTTATTGACTGAACCACCTAACAATTTACGTAGGAAACCAACAATAAGAGATACATTAATCCAATATTATTTAAATAAAATTATTAAAGAATTTACAGAAAACATGAATAAACTCGCAATTAGAAATGCTGTTAACAATTTAATACAATTTTCATCAGAATTTGGAAAATATAAAAATCAGGGGATTGTTAATGAGATTTTCGAGGACTGTAGGGAAAAACTGATATTATTGCTCCACCCGATAGCACCTCATATAACAGAAGAAATTTGGGAAATGATGGGAAAAACAGGTTACGTAAGTTTAACATCATGGCCTTCTTACCAAAACGAATTTCTTACACAGGAGTTTGATTATAAATGGAAATTGATGAATAATCTTTTAGATGACATTACCAAAATTAAGATAGCAATGAAAAAACAATCTTTAGAAAAGATTTGTATCATTGTTGCTGATGCATGGAAACTTAAGTTTTACAATAAATTGATGTCTTTAATAGAAAAGACAAAAAATCAAGGAGAAATTTTGAAAATTTTAATGCAAGATAGTGAATTAAAAATACATGGGAAATTAATTAATCAAAATGTTGGTAAAATAATGAAAAATGTGGGAAAATTTGCTAAATTCACTCTTACTCGAGGAGAAGAATTTAACTTTTTTAATGAGATAAAACCTATTATAGAGAAAAAATTCCAAACAGATGTAGAAATTGCTTTTGAAAAAGATTCAAATGAGCAAAAAGCAATTCACGCACTCCCTGGTAAACCAGCAATTGCAATTTTTTAATTATAATTTCGAAGTAGACAAATCAAATTATATAATAGACTAAAATTCTGCATTATTTTATTAACTTAAGATTAAACAAATTATTATAATTTTTAATATATTAAATTTTGTTAAAAAGCAGTAATTAATTTCATATTATAAGAATATAATATTTAAAATAAATGACAATATACGAACTCAGTATAATCTCTACTACTGGATTTCCTTATTTTAATAGATTAATTTCAATTGTACCAGAAGGAGTAAAAATTTTTCTCAGATTTTTTGATTTTTCTAAAGACATTTCATTAGTTCAAGGACAATTAGATGCAGAATCGAAATTTGATCTTACTGCTGGTTTAGTTTCTGCCTTATTTGAATTTGCTAGAAATATTGATAAAAAAATCGAAGTTCTTGAATTTAAACCTAAAAAAGAAAAAGTAACGACAAATGAAAAGGGACCGAATTATCAAGGGGACGTTTTAATTACCGCCCAAACAGAGACTTTTTTATTACACAAATCAGTTGAAGAAAAAATAAAACTTATCTATCATAATTATATAAATTCTAAAATTCCTCTTGATTCAGCAGAAAATATTTATGAAAATGAAGAAAATAAAATAATTGATATTCTAACAGATTCAAAAGCACGAGAACAGATATTAAAACATCGAAACGGAATTAAACATATAGCTAACGATTTTTTGAGCGAAATGAAAGACTATGGTTTATGGGGAATCTGTATAACATCGTTTGATCTCTCCCCGATTATTACTTTTGGGAAGAAATATTCATTGGAAAATGTTTATCATATATTAAGACATATTGGATATATACCAGAAATCCCTCCACTGGATTGGATTTATAGACAATCCTTTTTCTCTGATCAGCAAATTCAAGTATGTATTATAAAATCAGACATAGGACCTACAGTTGAGAATATTTTGTTTGAACCATATTTTTATTTGCTTTTTGCTGATCCACAAAGTTATTTTGGTGAGTTCCCAGCGAAACTCACTTCTGCTTTTAACAAAATTCTTGGGTAGACTATTTTTAAGAAAAAAAAATGTGTCAAGAATGGTATTATTTAATTGTTAAAGCAGCAGCGTTAATTATTTGATAAAAAGAATTTGTTTCAAGTGAAGCGCCTCCGACTAATCCACCATCAATATTTTTTTTTTTAAACAAATCTTCAGCATTAGTTGGTTTAACTGATCCACCATATTGTATTCTTATTGAATCAGCAGTATCTCGATCAAATTTTTGGTTAATATACTCTCTAATAAAAATATGGATTTCTTCTGCCTGCTCTGGTGTTGCAGTTTTTCCTGTTCCAATTGCCCAAATTGGCTCATATGCTATTACTGTTTTTATCATCTCCTCTTTCGTGAGAGCTTTAAATGTTTCATTTATTTGATAAGTAATAATGTCTTTTGTCTTTCCCGCCTCCCTTTCTTCTAAATGTTCACCAATACACACAATTGGTTTTAAATCCAAAGATAAAGCCTTTTTAAGTTTCTTATTAATTAAAGAGTCAGATTCATTAAAAATATCTCTTCTTTCACTGTGACCAAGAATGACGTATTCTACTCCAATAGCTTTTAAAAATCTGGGTGATACTTCACCAGTATAAGCACCTTTATCTTCAAAATACATGTTTTGTGCCCCTAACTTAATATTAGTACCATTTAAAAGTTTAGAAACCGTTGTTAATACTGTAAAGGGTACTACAATAACAATATCGACAGAATTTATTTCTAATACTAACGGAATTAAGCTTTCTAACATTTCTTTTGAATCTTCAGGGGTTCCCCTATTCATTTTCCAATTCCCCCCAATAATTGGCTTTCTCACCATTTTTCACCTCTAATATTATCTAAATTTAAATCATTAAAATACGCTATAATTCAATTATAGAATAAGCCTATAAAATTCTAACGAATACTCAAAAAGAAATAATAAAAATTTATTCTGTTTTAGGTAATTTTTCAGGTAATTTTGTAGCATCTAGCAATTTTTTCACTTCATTTAGGTTGGGAGTTAAAACGGCTGGTAACCCCAATTGTGTTCGTCGTCTCTCTATTGCTGGTTGCATAGGGATGGCTTTACCATGTTCTAAAACAGTTGCAGCTTGACCTGTATAATGATTAGGAGCTTCACCGCGCTCCACACTCATATTTTTTAGAATTGTAAAAATCTCTGTGAGTTCAACTTTCTGGGGACAGACCTCATCGCATGTATCGCATACTGTACAACCCCAAATGTTAAATGAGTTTTCAGGTCCAAATATTTTCTCTTTAAGCCCTAATAGAGCATCTAAAATTAAACGTCTTGGATTATATCTACCTTCAGTGACCTGTGCTACAGGACAAGCTCCGCTACAAGTTGCACATTGATAACAATATGAGAGTGTTGAGCCAATATCATTACCTAGAATTTGGTTTCTGAAATCAAAATCTATAGTTGCCATTAAAAACGATCAGTTTATCTTTATATTATTTAGTATAACTTATTGTTAATTTTAAAATTAATTCTTTTGAAATTATCTTTTTTCAATATGAAAATAACTTAATATTCAATTTTTGTTTTCATATCATAGAAAAGAAATTGTTTTTGAATTGTAAATGAAATTATTATAAGCAATTAAATATTTATTTCCACAATATTATATCAAAACATGCTATAAAGCAAATTATTTATTAAATGAGATAACATGACGAATATTGAAGAACTGAAAAAATTTGGCCTTGATGTCACGGATGATATGAAACAGGGAAAGGTTATCTTAGATATTTATACAACATGGTGCGGACCTTGCCGATTTGTTAGTCCTATATTAGAAAAATTAAAAGAGGAAGGGTTAATTGAATTATTGAAGGAAGATCTTGATCAAAACAGACCTCTTGGTGATAAATTTGGTATAACAGCTATACCTACACTTCTGTTTTTCAAAAATGGCGAACTTTTAAATCATCCGATAGAAATTCAAGATCAGTTACTTGTTAGAAATGGTATTATGGTGGGTGCCGCTGGAGAACAAGTTCTTAGAGAAATAGTTAATAAAATGTAGTTGATCAATTTGCCGTAAAATTTAATTGCCAATTTTTAACTTATTTTTCATTATTTTAAGATTATTAGCAATAAACAAATTTTTTTTTCTATACCAAAATTTGAAATCATACAAATAATCTATGAATTGAATTAAAAATTTTTTATTTAATGAAATTTTTTCAATATTTAATTTAATAAGAGATGGGAAATACTAAATATGAATTTTTCGAGGAAAGAGCTTATAGAAACAGACGCAACAATGAATCAAATGAGAAATGCGGTCTATGTGTTAGCAAGATTAATGGAGAAAAATGGCATTCGACATTCAAAAGCAATCTTAAGAAAGATGGGACAAAACATTGCGAGAACTTATATTAATTATTGGAAACCTACAGATATAGTTACTTTAGTAAATCTGAAGGAAGTCGTGACAACTATATATCAAAAAATATTAAATAGTGCAGTTTCCATTGATATTAATGAAATGGAAAAACTGATTCATGTTCAAGATTATAGATGTGCATTATGTAAATACAATTATGATGATCTTGAAGTAGCGGGATGTGAAGTATTATTAGGATTAGTTTCTGAATTTATAACTCTTATTAGTAAAGAAAGTTATGAATCATCATCGATCTTCTTAGAACCATATGAAGTAGCTGAATCTCGTGCTTATGGAAATAAGAAGTGCGTTCAAGTATTTAAATATAAGATAGGGAAAGGGGAGTGAATATGGGAGCATTTCAGTGGTTAATGAAAAGAATTACTAAAATTTTTGGACGCTCTACTAATGCCTTATTTTATACGCTCCTTTATAGAGAAATCCTTAAAGAAGTTAACGAGATTACTAATAATGAAGAAGAAAGCCTCATTATTCTTAGAGAAATCGGAAAAAGAGCCGCAGTTGAATCGTGTGCACGCCATTCAAATATATTTAAATTTATGCCTGGAAATCCAAAAAAAGTTTTAGATTATTTTGAAATTCTATGGGTTGTGGTATTTGGAAGAGAATTAGATGAATATAGTTACGAGGAAATTTATAAAGAGGATTCAAAATATAATGATTATGTTTTAAATATTAATAATTGTCCAATCTGTGCTGGTTATGGGCATAATGTTGAAGATACATTTGAATTTAATAAAATAAATAGTAAAGAAACCGAAGGTTTAGCTTGTGGCCTTTGTGGAATGTTGGAAGCCGTGGCTAACTATATTTTAAAAATAAAAAGAAATAACTATCGAATTCAAATAATTGAGCAAGCATGCATAACGAGAGGAGGAGATTGTCTACAATTTATCTGTAAAATCCATGATTATAAAGAATGGAAAGAATTAATGGCATCTAATATTCAACAAAAAGAAGTACTAAAAAAATACTTTAAAGAGAGTTTAGAAGAAGAAGAGATTGTTCAAGAAACAAAGCTTGATATATTTGATAAATTACAGGATGTTATATCAATTGATAAATTAGATGAATATCTTGATGAACCATTAGAAACCATAAAGGGTAAAGTAGGTGATTTTATCAAAGATAAATTAAACATGGAACCTGAACATTTCTTTGATTATTTCAGGAATTATGAAGATGATATGATAAGAATTTTTGGTTATTTAGGAACTCATCTTTTGAATGAATATGGTGGTTTATTAGAGAAATTTCTCAAGAATGAGTGGTTAGCAAAGATATTTGGATATATATTTAAACAACTAAAAGAAATGACATTATTATTTATTCCCTTAGATGTTATTCGAGATTACAATGAATTATTAGTCAAATTTTTAGAAGATATTGCACCTATTGAAATGGTTGAAAATGTTAAACAATTTACTGGTAAAGATACTATAACATATATCTTTGAAGGAGCTCAAATGGCTTTGGAAAATCTAGGAATTGATTTTTCTGAATTAAAAGAAAACGTTTGGGAAGAATTAAAGACAGAACGTGAAAATGGATTGATCTCATCAGAAACATCAGCAATAGATAGAACTCGTGATAAAGTACCTCAAATCATAAGTATCATTCAACAGTTTTTAATGATCATTAATGATATACTTACACTACCAATCAGGGTTTTAATATCAGAAAGTCATTATGGATTAAAAACAGCTATTAATTCAGTTGTATCTGAAGAAGAAGGATTATATGGTTCAATCAGAGAAAGATTCGATAATATCTTTGATCAAATTCAAGAAATTAGAAAGTAGTTTTTGTGGTTTTAAACCTCACCATAACAAAATTAACTTTTATTTCAGTTCTTTATTTTTATTCATTAACTTTTCATTACTATAAATTTTATAGAGCCAATCTACTAGGTACTGGAAAAAAATACGTTCTCGTAGTACATCATAATGGGATTTTCCTCTCAAACTTGTTAATTTTGCGATGTCTTCAGATTTAATTTCACTTTTAGCAACCAAATCCATGCGTGTTTTGAATTGATCCTTAAGTTTAATTTCTCTTAGTATTAACTTAATAGCATTGGAAATCTTTTTTATAATTTTCTCTAGTGAAGATTTGTCCGAATGTTGAAACTCATCATCTAGGAACATTTTTATTTTCTTTAAAATCGAATCCTTGTCAGTATACTTGATTAGATCTCTAGGGTTAAGCACTTCTGATAAATAATTATTTATCCTCATTTTAACTTCTTTTCTAATACCTAAACTTGTAAGTTCCTTACTTAATTTTGCTAAAAATTTTCTTCTTAAGTATTGCTTATATTTAATGATAATAGCTTTAGTTTCTTTCTGGTCTGAACAAATTTCAATAACTTCTCCTTTAGGGGTGGAATATGTAAAACCTAAACCCTGTGGGCCTAAACCTCCAAGGAGAACCATAGATAAGTTATAAAAATTATAATTTTTTTTATCTAAAATGTTGTTTTTATTCATCAAAATATTTTGAGGAGAAACAAGATGTTTCTTTTTCTCATTATGTTCACGTTCCTCTTCCAAGTCATAATAAAATGTTCGATATTTATAAATAATATCAAATTCTATAAATTCTTTATCTGGATTTTCCTGAAATTTTTTAAAAAAAACGTTGAGAAAATTTTCTATAGGACTTAGATATCTAACACTAAGCCCATAAATAGAATATTGGTCCAAAAAAATGTTTTTGATAAAATACATTAATCCATCTCTGTTTGGAAAATAAGAAATCTGGCTATTTGTGAAATAATCGTAAAGATCACCCAGCATTTTTTTATATATAAACAAAACAAATGAATTTGAAGTTTTACCAAATAAATCATGTAAATTCTCTAAAAATAGCTTATTTGCTTTTTCCTGCATTAAATTATTAAGAATAACCTTTTCTAATTCAGTTATTTTCTTTTCTAATAAAGAAAATTTATTGCAAAATCTTAGGATATCGATTATTTCTCCCAATGCCGAAGTTTGATATCCATTTGAGATTTTCTCGGTACAATTCAATAATAATTTTGATATTATTTCAAATCGATTTGGAATTCGTTTGACATCAATAAAAATATCAAAATCAACAGAAGTATTAAATAATAAATCAAAAGTCTTTAGTTGTCCAGATTTAAGGCACTTTAAAAGCCTCTCATAATATGCTTCCTCAAGTTTCTTCTTATCCTTTATCTTTAATAGTTCTGATTTGAATTCAATAAAAAGTTGATTTGATATCATAACACAACTAACAACTCAAAGGAAAACCAAGAAAATAAAATTTTGTATCGGTACCAAAAATTTTAATATTCCTCTAATCTAATAATTCAGCAATTTTTTTTGAAACACTCTGTATATTTAAGAAAACCATACCAAGTGAAGCATCACTTTTCGCAAGAGTGCAGAGGATAGCATTCTCTCCTGCTTTTGACAGGATAATGATGCCATCAACTCCTTCTATAAGAATTCGTTTTAGATCTCCACGAGCAAGCTCTTCTACAGCACGTTCAGAGACACTAAGAATAGCAGCACTCATAGCACTAACAATTCCATCATTTACATCTCTTGCAAGAACAGAACAGATAGGAAGGCCTTGAACGCTAACAATTGCCGAACCCTGAATGTCTGAGTTTACGGCTTCCATCCGCCTTAAAAGATCAATGAGTTCGCTGATGTTTTCGCTCAAAGGTTTTTCAACTTAAACAAATAGTGGGTTAAATATCTAATAAGATAATAATATAATAATAGTATTTTTATTTTTATTTTTGATCTATTTTTAATGTTAACTTTATTAATAAAGTTAATACTTATTTAAAAAATATTTTTATCAAAATCCGTATTAGTAATTTTAATGACTGAGAATCAAAATTTAGAAAATGAAAATCAAGAAGAAAAAAGTAAGGAAGAATTAGAGAAAGAAGAGGAAGAAAAGCAAAAAATTAACTCTCTTAAGAAAGCTGGTAAAATTGCTCAAGAAGTAAAGACGTATATTAAGCCAAAAATCAAGGTAGGTGCGAATGTGTATAAATTGATATCTGAAACAGAAGCAAAAATTGAGGAGTTGGAAGGTTTATGTGCTTTTCCAGTTAATTTATGTATAAATAATATCGCTGCACATTACACATCTCCTATTAAAGATGATGGATTAGAAATTGAAGAAGGTGATCTTGTTAAAATTGATTTAGGCGTTCATATTGATGGATATATTGTCGATACTGCTTACAGTGTGAATTTAAATGAAGAAACATCTCTTGAAAATATTATACAAGCTACTGAAATTGCTCTTGATGCTGCAAAAATGCTAGTTAAACCAAAAACAAATACTCGAGATTTGGGTAAAAAAATTGAAGATATTGTAAAGGGCTTTAAATATAACCCTGTTAGAGAACTTGGGGGGCATCAGATTGAAAGATGGACTGTACATGGAAAAAAAAGGCTACCCGAATTAGGATCTCAGGGTGGTGATGTAATGGAAGCAGGGGAGGTTTTTTCAATTGAGATCTTTGCTAGTACCGGGGAAGGTTCAGTTCATAACACTCAATCTTCGTACATCTATGAAATTAATCCTTATTCAGGTAGAGTACCATTACGTAGAAAAACATCTAAACAAATCCTGGGCTATGTCAATAAACATTATAAAACATTGCCATTTGCAGAAAGATGGTTAGCTAAGGAATTTAGATTAGGTGTAGCTTTTGGTCTACAAGAATTAGTACAACAGGGAAAATTACAAGCTCACAATGTTTTAGCGGAAAAAAAAGGCATTTACATTGCGCAAATAGAAGAAACAATTCTGATAACTGAGGAGGGTTTTGAACAGTTAACATAAAAACTTTGAAAAAATTTATTTAAAGAGATTTGTATAGATTGCGATGAAAAAATTAAACATATGTCTTGTTTCCTTAACTTTTGCTCCAGATAGTCAAGATGGAGCTGCAAAGTTTTTTACTGGAATTTATAATTATATGAAAAACCATGGGCATAATGTAACATTAATCACAGGTAAATGGAACATTGAGTTTTCAGATCCAAATATTTTTCAGATAGATATAATAAGAAGACGCTTTTTATGGTTTCCACAATTTAATTTAAAAGCGAGAAAGTATCTTAGAAGTTATAATTTTGATATAATTCATGGAAATGGACCTAAAGGCGTATTACCTATAATATTAGCTAATCAAAAGCGTTTTATATCTACCATTCATGATTTAGGACCATTTGAGACAAAATTTACAAGAATTCCCTTGGAAAAATACTTAATTAAATATACTATCAATAAATCAACTTTTATTACAACATGTGCAGAATCAATTAAAAACCAGATTATTTATTACATACCCAAATCAAAAATTGATCAGATTTTTAATCTGTATTCTGCTATTGAAGATAAATATGTGCCTCTTCCCAAAAAAGCTCAGGAGCTAAAGGAAAAACTCAAGATTAAAGGCCCAATTCTTTTATACATAGGACGTATTGCGAAATATAAAGGAATAGACGATATTATAAAAGCTTATAATTTAGCAAAAGCACAAATTCCAGATCTTAATTTAGTTATAGGAGGCAAACCTGATTTTTCTATGGAGAAGCTTTACCACGAATGGAAGCAAAAATATCCAGATATTTTATTTGTGGGTTTTGTTTCAGAAAGAGAAATTCCAATCTACTACTCAATGGGTGATGTTTTTATTACTTACTCCCATGCTTCTGAAGGTTTCGGACTGACTCCAATCGAAGCAATTGCTTGCGGAACTCCAGTTATCTGTTCTTCAATTGGTGCCTATAAGGAAGTATTACAAGATAACGCTATTTTTGTACCACCTAAAAATTATCAGCAATTAGCCAAAGAAATAATAGAAATATTGAAGGATGACTCAAGAAGAAAAACATTAATAGAAAAAGCTCAAAAATTTATAAAAAGATATACGTGGGAAGCAGTTGGAAAAAAACTTGAAAGTGTTTATCAAAAATTTATTAAAAATGAATAAAAGATGTTTTACTGTTTCATTAGTCTATTCTTTACAAAATTAAAGCAAACTTTATTAGGATTTTCAAATTGATTGATTTTTTCTCTAAATGAACTCATTTTAAATCTATCTGGCATAGGTCCTTGATTAAGGATTTCTAATACTCTCTCAACTATTTTATTTGAATCGCGAATATGTTCTAAAGGAAATCCATTTTCTATCAAAAACTTCTCTTGTGGTGCAGATTCTCCTGGAAAGAATTCTATACTAGGTACATTCAATAAACTTGATTCTCTCACAATTGTTCCACCTCCACTCACAATTAGTGCTCCATAGAAGCATAAATTCACAATATTTGGCAAATATCGAGTAATAATAACATTCTTTTCTTGACTTATAGGTTTAAGTTCTTTAAAAAGAAAATTTTTTTGTTCCGATGATCGGGCTAAAACGAAATATTTGTAATTTGGAAATTCCTTGAAAATGGCTGGAAGAAATTCACTTATTTGAGATTTCTCTGGTTTGATCTTATCAATAAGATATGAAGCATAACTAGGTTCAGTTCTTAATATAATATATTTTCCTTTCTCTATATCAAATTTTTTAAGAACATCTGGATTGGGAATATATTCCGAAATCCAAGCAATTTCATCAAGACCATTGTATCTGATGATTTTACCTGGATCTGCATAGAGTTTTGTATACAACTCTATAGGTATACAATCTGGAGTGATGATATTTCCTATAAAAGGATGCACTAACTTACATACCGGCTCATTTCGCGGTTCGTCATTCATTCCAATAGATGGAATTTTTAATCCATATGTGATTCTTACTCCTTCAACAGAGAGAAAAGTAACAAAATAATCAGGCATGAATTTTTTTATAATGGGAAAAAGTTGTTTCAAACGATCTATATAAGTTTTTAATTTTTCTTCTAATTTTTCACCACCATGGCTTCCAATTTTTTTATATCTTACGTTAAAATCATCCAGGATTTGATAAGTTGAATCATAATCTCGTGCAGTAATTAATATCTCTGAATCTTCATTGTAAAACATTTTACAGAGTGAATTTAACATTATAGCAGATTTAGGTTGCTCAATGTCAATCCAAATTTTTTTTCCAGAAAGGCTCATAGTAAACAAAAAAATGATGAAAAAGTTTTATTTTTTATGTAATTAGTAAATTTTATTAGAGAATTTGACAATTCATACTATTTAAATCAAATCAGAGTACGAAAACCTATTTACTACAAATACATGGTTTTGATTTACATTTAAGACACATGCCAGGATATTTTTTTGAAATTGCAGATTCAAGATCAATCTCAAGCAAATTAGCTAAAGAATTTGTCCAAGCAATAATATCAGCTAATTCTTCTGAAGCATTTTTAATATCAATTTCTTTCTTTTTTAAAGAACGAGCAAATTCACCAATTTCCTCAACCAACCATATAAATGTAGCGTTAATACCTCTCTTTAAGTCTTGTTCAAAATAGAGTTCTTTAACTAAATTTTGGAATTCTGAAATTTTCATTTATCAATTAATCATTAAGCATTTTAATTTTTAAGGAGAAATATATTTTCCTGTTCAAGTGAATAACCAACCAAAAACATCTGCATGTGCTAAAATTACAATAATAATTAGAGAAATTGATAATATAAGTGTACTTATTGGACCTATTTTAATTCCAACTGAACTATCCTGAAAAAATCTCATCAATCCTGCTCCCGCCAATGGCATTGGAGCACTTCCAGATCTTCTTTTTTTACGTCTTGACTGAGCTGAGCGACTTGACATGAGAGAAAGCTTTTAATGATAATTTAAAAGTACCTTAAAAGATATATAAAATAATTATAAAAAACATATAAAATTTTATCTTGAAAGGTAAATAAAAATTTAATAAATCTTTATATTTTGTTTTAATTATCTTTAGATAATTTAAAGAAATATAGAAAATGTCATGTTGAAGAGAAAAGATTCTTTAATTTTACTCATAGGATTTCTAGTACTATTAGTCAGTTTCTCATTCATTTTAACTAATTATGAGCTAAACTATTATAATTATGACAAGAATGAAAATAATGATGCAAGATTACCTGCTAGTTTAGAAGAAGCAGATAATATTGTAATTACTAAGGTTAATAGAGAGGCTGATATCAATGTTTATGGTTTATTGATTTATGAAGACTTATTAGAAGTTAAAAATTTAAACAATAATCCAATTTCTTCAATCTTAATTGGATTTCCAGAATATATTTCGAACAATTTGGTTTATTTTGAAGCTACAGGAAAGGATCAAAACACCTTATTAGCTGAACGTTCTAATATGATATTGAACGAATATGAGATGATAGCGATATATTTTGATTCTCCTCTTTTACCATATCAAACAAAAACACTAAAGATTAAGCAAATCTTTAAGGGAGTTATAAATTTTCAAGTATTACAGGAACAAGTTGTATTGTTTCAAGTTATTGTATTTCCTCTAGTACCATATAAAATGGAAGGTGAAATAATAGCAAATTACAAATTCCGTGATGG
>JAEOTH010000116.1 GCA_016839915.1 Promethearchaeota archaeon | reverse complement strand
CAACTGGGATTTTAGTCATTCTATAATTACTAGTGACAAATATTGGCGCCATATCTTCAGGTTCTCCAATTTTATAAAGACCAGGATCTACTGAAGGGTAAATTCTAGGATCTGAAAAAACGCTTTGCCTTAAAGTCATCAAAGCTAACAGTGCCCATATTTCTTCTTTCCTTTGACCTGTATGTAATACAATAAGATTTGTATCTATTGATTCCATTACTGCTCCCATTATCACTTCTTGATATTGGTGTTCCCAGAGATCTTTTTCTTTTCCTATTTTTACTTGACTCCAATATGCTGCTGGAACCCCCATAACTGGCCAACTAGCATTCACATCTTCTTTATCTATAGCAGCTGTTCTCAATTGCATAATATGATCATATGTTGTAGAAAGATTTCCTGGACCAAAATAAGTCCCACTATCTAATACAATCTCTTTTATACCAAATTTCTGAAGAGTAGCACTTAACGACATCAATTCATCTAAATTACTGGAGGTAGCAACAACAGGTAGATTATTTTGTATTGCAAATTTTCCAATTTCTTCCCATGTTTCCGTAGTGACAGCATAAAGCAATGGTTTTTTATTTTTAATCACTTCTGCTGCACTCAATAATATTTCCGTATTAAAACTACATAACATTATTGGCAGATCTGAAACCTCAATAATTTTTTTTGCAGCTAATTTAAATTGCTCAGCATCTCCAGAAACGTTTCTTAAAGCGATACCATCTAAAGTAAGTACATCTCCAATTCTTTCTATCTTAAGATCTGTAAGATATTTTACAATCTCTTCCAAATCTGCATCATCATCAGCAATTTCCATGAAAATAGCCGTTTGGTTATAAAATGTAAGTTGATGACGCATCAAAATCTCTTCTCCTCCCACAGTAACTGCTCTTTCTCCAACTCCAATAATAACAGGCTTTTGAGGAGGAGTTATAAGTTGTATGAGTTTTGCCCGATTCTTAGCTTGTTTAGGTTCCTGCATTAAATGGGTACAGTCTGGAACTCTTACTTTTCTCTCAAGGATATCGGTCGCAAAAGCCATACACGTATCGTAACCGCAATCCTTACAATTACTTTTATCTAAAAGTGCATATATTTCTAAAGGGCTTGGTCGTGCCATTTTTGACAATCCTTTTAGTTTTTTTTTTTTAATTAATAAGAAAAATGAATAATTATGTGTAGTCTAATTTTAAATTGAATTAAAAATTTGGTTTTTTGATAATAATAATAACTAAAACTCTGATTAACTTGATTTAATTTAATTGTCAAAACAATAGTAAGTTTTTAAAAAATATTTAGATTTAATCAGTTAATGGATGTACATGAAAAACAATTTGAAGATCTTTATTCCTTATTTAATCCAAAACATATAGCATTTATAGGAGCTTCAGAAAAATCAACGTTAGGCTCCATGATGTATTTACCTGCTTTTAAAGATTCTAAATGGGCAAATACTTTTTATCCTATAAATCCTAAATATGATAAAATATTAGATTGGAAGTGTTTTTCTTCTGTTTTAGATGTTCCATATCCAATTGATACTGCGTATATCTCTTTGAAAACAAAATTTATCCCCGAAGCTCTTAAAGAATGTGTTCTGAAAAAAATAAAATGGGTAATTGTTTTCGCCTCAGGATTTTCTGAAACGGGAGATCAAGAAGGAACACAATTAGAAAAAGAACTTTTAAGGTTAATTAAAGGATCAAATACAAGATTAATCGGGCCAAATTGTTTAGGGCCTTTAAACGCTGAATTAGGTATGGCTTTTACATTTGCTTCTCAAAAGGGGAATCATGGGGGAGTATCATTTATGTCACAATCTGGAGGGCATTTAACTCAATTAATTAATGTAGGAAGTAAACGTGATATTAGATTCCATTATGGTATTAGTTTTGGTAATCAAATTGATTTGAATTGCGTTGATTTTTTAAAATTCTATCGCTATAATCCTGAAACAAAAATTATAGCAATATACTTGGAATCATCAGGTTCTGCAACAGGGCATCAATTGTTTTTAGAGCTTAGAAAAACTGCGAAAGTTAAACCTGTGATATTATGGAAAGGAGGATATACTAAGGATGGTTCGAGAGCAGCTTTTTCACATACAGGAGCAATTGCATCAGATTTTAGACTATGGAAATCAATGACAAGACAAACTGGTACGGTCCTTGTTAAAGATGATGAAGAATTTTGGAGTACAATCAAAACCTTTGAATTATTATTTCCTAATTATCTCCCAAAGAGACGAAACGTTGCTATCATTACTCCCGGTGGAGGTGCCTCCGTTAATTTAACTGACTTATTTGCAAGCCAGAATTTAAAGGTACCAGAATTAACATCTGAAACTCAATCAAAAATTGCTAAAATTCTGCCAAATATCAATGTAAACATTAAAAATCCAATCGATCTAGGGGCTTCCGGATTCATTTTAGATATCTTTACAAAATGTGTTAACATCGTAGCAAACGACTTCAATATTGATATTGTTATAGTTCCTCTTTGGCCAGATCATGTTTATCGCCATGTTTTTAGCAGGATGATTAAAATAAGGGATTCATTATCAAAACCCTTTGCTTTTTGTTTGCCTAACTTAGCTGATGATAAAGACCTAGCTAAAAGATTTAATTCTGCAAAGAAACTATTACATAAAAAAAGAGTCTTATATTTCTTATCATTAAGAGATGCTGCGAAAAGTTTCTCACTTTTATGTAATTATACAGATTTCTTAAAAATTCAAAATTTTCCTACTATTAATTAAATGTGTTTTAAATTCTAATTCTATTTGAAATTCTTTTTAAGTATAATTTCATGAAAAATCTTTGGCTATTGCAATAATCATATTTCTTTTTTTGGGATAGATCTTGAGAATATTTTAAAGTGAAATGAATCTTTTTTATCATCTCAAGGTCATCATCCATACTCCCTTTATAATATGGTTGTAATCTTATATTATAATCATTTTTAAATAAGTTTGATTCAGAAAAATGACTTTTGTGTAAAGGGATTTCAGAAAAAACAACGGCTTCATTGAAAATTAAACTATTTTCACTATTATTTAAAAAATTATGTTCTATTTTTCCCGAACTCATACTAATAATGACCTATACGTTGAAATTTACTAATACTATTATTTTACTTATATTAATTTCAGCGTAATGGTTATATTAATCAGTTAATATATTTTCTCTCAACATCTAAAATTAAATAAAGAAGAAAAGAAGGAATGCAAAATTCAAATTTTAAAAAAAACCAGATTTTTAAAGGCGAAATCCAATGTAAGATTGAAAATTTTGTTTCCCTTCCCGTTAGAGGATTTAAATCAAACTATAAAAATATAACCAAAATTTCATACAATAAGAAAAAAAGAATAAAAACCTAATTTTTGACTAGTAATATTCTACTTTAGAAAGAAGCAAAGCAAAAAAGCCGTAGAAAACAATGTTTATCATGCAACTTATTATTGCTAAAACTAGAATTACATCAGCATGAGTCCATAAATATATACTAAGTAATGTAAATTGAGAGAAAGGACTTAACCAAGCTCCAATGATTACTAAAGTGGTACTGATAACTGCTGTTAATAGCCATCCTCCAAAAGCTTGAATCTTACTTTCACTGAATCTACCAGCAAGAATTGCGGCTATTATTGGAGCCGCTAAATGCCCTAAACCTAATATCAAATTATCCATAGTACTAAAAAGAAATGGGTCTGCTATGGTCCAATTAAAAATTACTGAAGGTGTACTAATTATTGAGCCAAATAGGTAATATAAAATCATTAATGGGTAATTTTGAATTATAATAAACAACAGATCAAATCCTGCGATAGCGTAATAAATAATTGTAAAAATAAAATTTAAACCAACGAAAGCGATTATGCTAAATAAAAAAGCTTTTCCAAATCCCATTTTACTCAGACTTTTTTTTATTATTGTTATTCTTATTATCATCAAGGAAGATATAAATTTTAAATTTTAGTATAGTTCATTAGATTTTTATCTGGAAGTAAAATTGAATTCTTGCTTAAATTTAATAAATCATGAAATCTTAAAAAGTCTAGAACAATGAAAAGAGCTAATAAAGAATTTACACTTGGAAAGCTGAAACATGATTATTTAGCACAGTTGCTCTCAGAAATAGAGGTTCAAGATAGTAGGGTTATAATGGGTTCTAAAATTGGAGAGGATGCTGCTGTCATAGACATCCCTGGTAAAAAATATCTGGTTGCGAAAACTGACCCAATTACTTTCGCAACGGATGAGATTGGCTATTATGCAGTCAATGTAAATGTTAACGATCTTGTGTGCACAGGTGCTAAACCAAAATGGTTTCAATCTACAATTCTTTTGCCTGATGGATCTACAACAAGTAATATGATTAAAAATATATTTAAGAGCATCCATGATACATGTAAATCAATGGGAATAACTGTCGTTGGAGGTCACACTGAAATTACTCCAAGGTTAGATAGACCCATTGTGATTGGATCCTTAATTGGAGAAGTTGAAAAAATTAAACTTGTTCTTACTTCAGGGGCAGAACCAGGAGATGCACTTATCTTAACAAAAGGTATTTTTATTGAAGGTACTTCCATTATTGGTCGTGAAAAAGAAAAAGAATTAGTAATTAAGGGATTTGACCAAGATTTTATAGAAAAGTGTAAAAATTATCTTTATAATCCTGGTATAAGTGTTTTAAATGAAGCTCTCTTAGCAAATAAACATTTTCAAATAAAATCAATGCACGACCCTACAGAAGGTGGAGTCGCAACAGGTATTGCTGAAATGACGATCGCTTCTAATACGGGTGTTTTGATTGATGAAAAAAAGCTAAATGCTCTGGTTTTACCAGAACCATTAAAGTTAAGCAGTATCTTTAATCTAAACCCCTTGAACACTATATCATCTGGGTCATTATTAATTGCAGTAGAAGATGATTACTCTAATAAACTCATTGAGTTATTGGGAAGAAATAATATCAGAGCTGAAAAAATTGGTACATTTGAGTTTAAAGAGCGCGGTTTGAATATTAAAAACAAAAGTGGTAAAATAAAACCATTAGAATATTCTGAAACAGATGAAATTACAAAAATATTTTAAAATAATCTCAAAATTGACTAAGATTTTTATTTTTAAATTTTTATGATATTATATATCATCAATTTCTTAGGTTTTGATTAGAAAGATAAACTGATTAAATATTCGATTGAAGGTGGCGTATAAAGAATTAAAGTACATTGTTGAAAATCTTCAAAATAGAGCGAATGCCTTAGAATTTAGTATTAACACTATTAATGATGTTTTATTTGAGATTTTAGAGAAAAATCGTACTAAATATGAAGATTTCAAAAATGATATTAAATTAAGATGGGCAGTTTTTAAAGAGAAAAATCAGAATCGAGTAATTAAAAAAACTTTTACATCATTTTTTTATAAAAACTTTCATGAACTTTTTAGTTATTTTTTAACTGAATTTTTTAGTTTTAATGAGATTTCCTTAGAGTTATTTAGTAAAGAAAAAATATCAGAAAAAATCATTTTTTTTGAATTTAACTATCATTTAGACCCAAATGAAGACGAAATATTTGTCGATATTACTGATGAATTTCAGGTTGATATCTTATATGGATTTTCAATTATTACGGGATATTTTTATTTTATTGTTAGACTTTTAGGGATGGTTATTAGAAAAGTGATTAATGAAAATGTTTTCATACTCCTTGATGCGGTTATTATTAAGAATAGAGATTTGGACAAGAACCTAAATTTTCTAATAATTTGTAAGGACAGTAAAGATGAAATCTTTGAATCCTATTATAAAATGGTGTTATTCTATTTCTTAAGACAAATTAATGGTATTCCAGAAGAATATTTTGAGAAATTATATGAAGGAAGAGAAAGATTATATGAGATTGCATTAAATGAATATTCTTCTTCAAAAGATAAAATAGTCGATTTATTATACTATTTTTATAAAAAATGTAATTTATTACAAAGTTTCTCACCTTTATTAGACTTTTTTAACTTTGTAGGAGCAAGAGTAGAAGATTCAGTTTTTTCTAAATTGGATATTATTAAGAAAGAATTCCTTGTTAACCTTGATTATTCAACCGAAAAAAAAAATGCTATTATTAAATTCTTTGATTATCTCGATAAAAAATCTACCTTATACTCAACTTTCCAAGCGAATAATCTGCCTTCTCCAAAATCACAACTAAATTTATTTTTATTGTATATGAAATATTATTTTGGGAGTGGGCTCGAAGCACTGGAAGTAGGGGATTTACTCTTTTTACCAGAAGTATTTAAAACGACATTAAATCAATATAACAAAAAATTTGATGAAGTAATAGGGGCAAATACTATTACAAATATAAAAGAATTTCTAAATTTTCTATCAGTTTTATCAAATTTTGATAATATTAATTTGGTTTTTAAAAAAATATTTAAGAAGAATGTATCTCAATTAAATTTTGGATTCTTTAAAACATTCCTGAGAAGCTTTAATTCAAATTTTTCTCAAAAAATTACTCAAGAAAATGAAAATCTTACTGAAAATCCACAAAATACTCCCTTTACTTTTAAAATTATAGTTGATCACATCTGTAGAATCCTCTATGTATTAATTGACAAAATATTTATGAGATCTTCTCCAGATGAGGCCTCAAATAATTTTATTGATCCACGTAGTCGATATATCGGTAAAAATATTGCATTGAGAGTTTTAGAACTTTTTGTTTTTCAAGATATAAACTATTCTGATGATGTATGGCCAGACTATATAATTAGTCTAAATAGAGAGCATATTGAGAAAGAATTGAAAAAATTTAATATTTCTATTTCTAAGAATCAATTCTATTCTCTTGAAGAATTAATACAAATAATAATAACTTATACTATTCAATCTCTTTCAGATCAACCTTTTTTTGAAGATTGGTTAATTTATGAAATTATAATTCCATTAAATAATTTTATTCAAGAAATTCGAAATTCTATCAAAGATAAATCTAATGAAATTGAAGTGAATGAGAATTTGAGTAAGTATCTCCTAAAAGATATCAGAGATGAAAAAATTAAGAAAGAGTTTAAATTATTTTGCCAGCAGTTAGCTCCTTTTTGGAAGAATATTTAAAGTGAGATTTCAAATAAATCTAAAAACATTGAAAAATGACTCTCGATATCTACTATCGGTATATCTAAAACACTATTTTTATCCAAATCTTTTGAACATATTACACCAGAAATCATTCTAACGCTTTCTGTTATTTGGCTTTCAATTTCACTTAAGTCAGAAATACATAACACTGTAGGGTTATTTAAAGTCCTAAATCCCTCTGTGAATATTAGATCTAAGTTAAATGGGCCATTCTTCAACCATTTTAAAAGTTCCTGGAATTTATTTCCGACTATCTTCATAAAAATAGCAGTCTCATTCTGATCGTTTTGAATCACAGAAAACCTTGCTCCTGCTTTGGTAAATATATAAGAATCTTTTCCTTCCTTATCGACAGGATGATGTTTTACATTTTTTATTACAGCAATATTATAATTCAATTTTTTTTTTAATAATTTTATAACATGTGCAATGAATGACGTCTTTCCCGAACCAGAATATCCCACAATATCTATTATTTGAATAAGGCTTCACACTAATTGAATTTTATAAGAAAATACTCTAACAATGATAATTTAAATTATATTTGATTCTTTTTCTATTTTGATTAATTTTAATGAAAAAAATATATTATTGTAATATCCATTATTTATTTAAAGCAATCAAATAAAATTTATTATTCAAATGCGTAGCTCAAACCGATTTGTTTTTGATGCTAATTTCTTCATATGTATGCTACAAATCAAAGCTCGTAATATTTTAGGAAATTTAAAAAAAGTTGCAGAAGATTTAGGATACGAATATTACATATCTCAAACTGTTTTTGATGAAATAAAAGCACCACATACTTATAGGGATAAGATGGAGAGTTTCATAAATATAGAAAAAGTTCCTATTAATGAGATTGAAAATCTAAAAGATAATCTTAGCCAATATAATGTTAGATTTCCAGCTCAAGATCCAGACCTCACACTGGTTTATATTGGAAAAAAACTTTTAGATAAGAATAAGGCCTTACCAGTCCATGTGGTAACTGATGATTTTAAATTAGCGAAAAATGCTAGCTTGCTTTATAAGGGTAAAATTGAAATATTATCCCTTTCGAGCTTTCTGTTAAAATTACAAAAAACTACTTCTAACTCCCAGACGAGAAAATACTTTAAAGAAATCTGGAAGAGGAGCTTAAATTATACATTATCCTACATGATTGAACGATCTAAAATCTATCCTGCTGAACAAAAGATTACTTGGTTAATTGAAAAAGCGATTGCAGTCACAGAAAGCTCTATCTTAACTCAAGATATAGAGATAGAAAACCCTGATACTGGAGTCAAGTTTGAAATTGGTGCATCTAGATATATAAACGAAATTGATATTGCAGAAAAATATATTTTAAATCAAGATCTCCCTCAAAATGAAATGGAGAAAATATTTGGGATTACAAATTTTCTTGAAAACTTAAAAATTTCAAGGGAGTATCTAATTCGGGCTCGTAATGCGATTGTGAAAAGTGAAACTAAAGATGCAATCAAATTATTAAAAACTGGTAATGGGTTTTTAGTATCTTTACTTCAAGTCGCTTCAGGACAATTAACAAATCTAAGGGATTATGAGATAATTGAACAATTGATCTGCTCTGAAATTAGTAAGATGGAATTTCTAAGAGCATTTTTATTAGTTTCTCTTAGCCGGGTTAGTGCTGCAATTGATTCACTTGAAAGAGCAGCTTTATTCTCAATTATAATTCATAATTATAAAACTTGTTTAACTCTAAATTATGTGAAAGCTTTAATATTCTTATTTCATGGACTTTATAAAAATGCAATTAAACAATATAGTTTTACTGAAGAACTAGCTGATATTTACGAAGATGATAAACTGCATCTTAAATGTTTAATTGGTAAGGCAATTGCAATTTATATTCAAGGTGAAGATAGAAATACAGCCATGAATATCATGGAAGAAATTTCAAATATTGATTTAGATAAAAATTTTCTTGATTCAATAATAGTATTTAGTGAGTTGGGAGATTACTTCTTAGCTTTAGGGCATTCACAGATTGCTTCAAATCTTTATAATCTAGCATTGGAAATTTCAATTGATTATAAATTAACATTTAAAAGTGAGATATTGATAGAAAAGTTGAAGAGGGCTTATATTGCCACTGTGTTGGTTGGATATTCAGCTGAAGATATGATCGATAAACTCGATCTTTTATTAGATAAAGCCTATGAAATTAAAGACGTAGAAAAATATAATGAACAAATTAAGAAGATTTCGAGTTTTAATCTCTTGTTTTATACTCCTTTCCCCTATATTACAGGCAAAAAGAAAGTTTTACCGTTTTCAAAACTACCAAAAGGACTTCAAGATGAATATTTAGAAGTCGTATATTTTGAAAAATCAACAAATATTCAAGATCAAATCCTTTTTATCGTTTCTCACTATGAATTAGGCCTGCTAGGAATTAGATTAAAAACAAGTGAAAAAATCACGGGGATTGCTGAAAATTATACTCTTAAAATAAAACCAACTGCAAAAGTTAAAGTTTATGAACCCCACGAGGATTTGAAAAATGATTTTTTAATCCGAGCTATTATTGAAATAACTCAAAAAGACCAAGTTCAAATTAAATATACACTTCCAAGTTTCTTTAAACAATTAAATTTATAAATAGTATGATGTATTTTTATAAACTACAAATATAGGATTGGATAGGTTTATTCTTTTCTTAAGCTCTTATCTCGTTGGCTTATTTGGTGTCCATGAATAGCACAACTGATACAGTAATATTTTGTTTTACTTGGAGCTTGGATAATTGTACCCGTTTTTTTTAATTCAGTATACATCCGACCATCAACAAGAGAGACTCTTCTAGTAACAGCTTTAGCTTTACTTCGAGCCACAAATCTTCCACATTTACTACATTGGACTCTAGCATGATGTCCTTTGCTAGATCCACTGCGACCGCCACTTCTTCTTTTTTTTGGAATAGAAATCAGCTTTTTTTAAAGTTTTTATAGTTAAATCTATTGCTACTGGTGAAACTGAATTAGACAAAACTTAAAAAATTTATGCATTCATTTAGATTTTTAAAAATATTAGTATAATATAATATAAAATTTAAGAATTTAACTCTAATCAATCTGTTTGGGCTTCTACTTTATTTAAGGATTTAAAAGTAAAGATTAATCGTTGACTTATTGTTATAATTAATAAAATTGTATACCCTAGAATAAAGAATAAAAAAAACCACGTAACAGGCATAGCAGTTACAACTGGATTAAATACTAACCAAAGAGTCCCTGTAAAATACTTTGAAAAATGATATATCCAGGTTTCAGCACTTAAAGCTATCATTAAAATTATTAATCTTTCAGCTCGTTCCATGAAGCCAATCCCCTTCATATCAAGTCCTTCATTCTCTGCTCTTGCTCGAATGTAGGAAATCATTAAAACTAAAAACATCATAAAATAACCAAATATATAATTTATGAATCCGCCATATATTAATCCAAAAATCAATATAGCATCTGAAAGTCTATCTAAGTTTGAATCTAAGAATGCACCACTTTTTGTTATCTTTCCTGTTCTTCTAGCGACTTCTCCATCAAAAACATCAAACCCACCTGCCCAAAACATCAAAAAAGGCACTAACCAGGCAAACCAGAAGAATTTGTAAATAATATTAAAACCGATTAAAATAGCTGAAATTAGCGATAATAGGAACCCAATAAATGAAAGACTATTAGGAGTAAAATTATGCTTTATTAAAAAATTTACAGGAACATCTATAAATTTATTAGCTAGCTGTTTTTGGTTTGGTTTTTTTTTAACAGGGCTTTTTAGATTGCTCAAATTCAATAAAAAGTCTTTTTATATGATTATAAATTTAAAAGTTCTTTATAATAAAAAATTTATTAAAATTCAAATAAATGTAATTTCAATAATCGAATAACTGAGGAAGCTAAATAAGATTGATTTCCAAGACTGATATTCGAAATATTTAATGCTAATAATTCCTTTGAATTAATAAATTCATCTTCTTGAGTTCCTATTATGAAAACAATATTCTCCTTTTCACGAATTTTGTGTAATATGTTAAAAAAATCTCGACCTTGTTCACACAAAATATATAGACTATAATTTAATTTTTTAAAATGTCTAATTGCTTCGAATATATTCATTTTTGAATCTTTAATTGAACTTAATGGATTGAAAAATTTATCGCTTTTAGTATGATATTCTTGAAGGAATTTAACAAAATAATCTGTAAACCCTAATTCGTTTTTTGGAAAATCAGCATCATTCAAAAAATTGGGATTGAAAATAAAACTACCATAACGATCTAAAAATACCCATATTTGAATATTTCTCTCAAAACTATCATTTTCTATTAATGCTGCTAAAATGCATCGTGAAATTACATCTAATCTTCCTGAGGATCCTGGAATGTCTTTGATATTATACTTATCAATGTTTACGGTTTTAGATTTGATAAAGAAAATAATAGTCATAACATTAGCAATTTATTTAATATATATAGGAAACAAATTTTTAATTAAAAGTATTATATTAAGAATTGATAATATTATAATCCACCTATTCAAAATTGAAAATTTTGGGCTTAGGATAACAATATGGATGAAATAGATATTTCACTTTCAATGGTTTTAATGGCTAATTCAAGGATACCTTACAAAGAATTAGCTGAAAAGTTCGATATGAGTGTAAACTCTATTCATAAAAGAGTAAAATCTCTAGTGGATCTTAAAGTAATACAAGGATTTAAAGCAAAATTAGGATTTGCCAATTTTCCAGGAATAACTAATATTTTGATATTTGGTCTTTCAGATATAAGACAAAAAAAGCAATTGATTAATAAATTAGGTGAAAATGAATATATATATAATGTTACACAAGGAAGTGGTAAGACTTTCTATATTCATGCATATCTTAGGAATATTGGGGAATTAGATACCTTAGTTTCATTTATTCGAAAAATGGGAAATCTAACAGATTTGATTATTGGCATTGATAAAAGAATGCCACCTATACCTTTAGAAGAATTAAATTTTAAACCTCCCACTGATCTAGATTATCTTATTATTGATTCATTAAAAAACAATTCTAGGAAGTCAATCTCTGATATTTCCCTTGAAGTTGGGGCTTCAACTAAAACAATAAGGAGAAGATTAGATCGCTTAACCGATAATTATCTTATTCAATTTCATATCGATTGGTATCCTGATAAAACAGGAATAATACCTTCAATGATAAACTTAGAATTAGATTCCAACAAAATTATTGACGATAAAGAATTTGAGGATAAATTAACAAAAAAATTAGGTTCAAAAATACTCTTTACCTGGTCGTTTAGTAACCTTCCTAACCTCAAATTTATTTCTGTATGGACTCAAACCATGAAGGAACTTCAAGAATTACAGTCTTTGCTCTTATTAGAGAACTATGAAAAGGTTGATCTAACGGTACTAATTGAAGGAAAAATGTTTCCAACTTGGATTGATACATATTTAACGGATAAGGTAAAAAAAATTAAATCGAAATCAAAATAATCAGCAATATTGTATATTCCTTTCTTCCAATTACAAATGTAAAAATAGGAACTAAAATTGAAGAATTGATTTATATATAGATTTCTAAATTTTTGATTATAACCTAAAAAGACCCACTTGAAAAAGTGATTTAAAAAGTAACTAATATTACATAGTATAATTTATCACCCAAGTGGGTTAAAAAAGTCCCAATTTTCTTATACTTTTTTCCCCTTTTAGATAGAATAAGTTCGCATTAATATTAAATACAATTTTTCATAATTCAATATCAAATACTGGACTAAGAATGTTTTATAATATTCTAAGAAATAAATTAAATAACAAAAAAATTAATGTGAAAAAAAAAATGGAAGAAATAAAAAATACAACAAAACCATATGAAAAACCCGAAAATATACGTTATCCTAATAGTGAAATATCAATTGACGTTAGGGATCTTAAGAAATATTTTAGAGGGAAGAAAGGTTATGATGATGTGAAAGCCGTTAATGGAATTTCATTTCAAGTTAAGTCTGGAGAACTATTTGGTTTTTTAGGGCCAAATGGCGCAGGAAAAACTACTACTATTCAAATATTGATTGGATTACTTAAACCTACTGATGGAACCGCTTTGGTAAATGGTTATGATATTCATGAAGATCTACCGAATATTAAAGAGTTAATTGGAGTTTGTCCTCAAGAACCTGCAGTTTTTAAGCAACTTTCTGGCAAAGAGAATATTGATCTTTTTGGAAATCTTCATTTAATGCCTAAACATGAGATAAAAAGAAGAACAGAAACACTGTTAAATACTTTAGATCTTGCAAGATCTAGTAAAAGAAAGTCTAAAGGTTATAGTGGTGGTATGCTTCGTCAATTAAATTTGATTATTGCGTTAATTCATGATCCAATGATATTATTTTTAGATGAACCTACAGTTGGAATGGATCCCCGGGTTCGAAGAAAAACATGGGAATTTATAGGAAGTCTAAAGCAAGTAAACAAAACAATATTCTTAACCACTCATTATATTGAGGAAGCAGAAGCGTTATGTGATAGAGTTGCTATAATAGATTATGGAGAATTACTGGATATCGGTTCACCTATAGAATTAATGAAAAAATATCAATCAGATAACTTAGAGGGTGTTTTTATGAAAATTACCGGTAGAAGAATTATGGAGGGGTTGTAAATGAAAATACAACGAGTTTTAGCATTATTAAAAATGGAATTAAAAAAAGTTATTCGAGAACCAGCTTTTTTATTTTTAATGCTTCTATTTCCAGCGGTGCTTACAATAGTATTTGGTTTCGCTTTCAGTGATCCTGCCCTAGGGATAAGTTTTAATGTAATGGCTCCAGGTTTATTTGCTTATGCGTGTATATTTATAATCATGACAGTTGCTCAATCTTTTAGTGATATAAGAGAACAAGGATTATTAAGAAGATTGAATACAACTCCTATGACTTCTGGAGATTTCATGGCAAGTCAAATCATCTCAAATATGATTATAGCAATGATGCAAGTACTTATAGTGTTCATTCTTGCGCTACCTTTTGGATTCAGTCCTAACACTAATATAGGAGGAATTTTGTTAGCATTTCTATTAATGGCTATTTTCTCTCTTAGCTCTGTAGGATTAGGTCTTATAACAGCTACAATTTCAAAAAGCTCTGGAACTGCAACTGGATTGTCGTTTATATTTATTTTACCTCAAATGTTTTTTGGTACATTTATACCGATTACTAATACCACAAGAGTCATTGCTTTGCTACTTCCAAGTTATTATGCAACTGATGCAATATCTTCAATATATAACGGAACTTCTTTGTTAAGTAGTAATATATTAATCGACTTTGCTTTTGTTTCGATAGTAAGCATTATAATTGTAATACTTGGCATACAATTATTCAAAAAATTTGGTAATAAATAAAGAAATAATATTTTCTTTCTTTTTTTTAAAAATCTCATGACTTTTTCGATGAATTTTGAGAATTAAATGTAATTAATGAGCTCCTTTTTTTAAATTTTAAATCAATTCATAACCATCTAAAAATTTTAGAAACCCTAAGAAAAGAAAATAAAATCACTATATTTTTTATGACTCATAATTTATTTTTTGTCGAACACTGGGCTGACACACTTATCGTGTTAGATAATGGACGGATTGTATTTGAAGGAGGGCCTGACGAAGGATTAGGAGACTCAAATGTAAAAGAATTACTTGGATCTTATGATGGTATTCTTTCCTTAATCAAAAAGAGTAAATCGTAATCTTAAAGTATAGTTTTCTTTTCGCTTAATTTTAAATTTACTAAATTTATTTATTTTCTAATAATCATCTGGTGAACTGATATTCACATAATCCTAACTTTTTTCCATCAAATTCAAGGTCCAAGTGTTTTATTATCCTATCCAGATGAAAAATTAGAAGAAAACATCATTAATAAATTAAAAAAGTTTTTCGATTTAGAAATCGACGAAACATTTTTTGAAATCGTTCTTATTACAAAAAAGAAGAAAATTATCAATTTTCATTTTGAAATCGAGTCAGAATGGGCACGTGGAAACAAAGAATTCGCCATGCTTTCTCTTCTAATGAAAAAAGAATATGAAAGTGAACAGTTTTATGCATTTTTGGTGGACGCTTCATATAAAATACTAAAAACAAAAAACGTGTATAAAGCATTTTACAAAGATGATGATTTTCATTACAATGATATTGAAATAGATCTTAATTATGAAATTATAAGAAAAATACTTATCAATTGTCTAACTAGCTTGATATCAAGAATAGAAGATAAAATTAAAGGTGTAGATAAAAAAGAACCTTTTCCTTTTTCTTAAAAATACAAAATTTTTATATTTTTCTTATTCTATATATATATTGGGACAACGATGATGGAATACTAGCGTCATCGAGGGCACATAAAAATATTAATTATATGATGATTATGTAGCGCAAGAGTACGCTGACACTTGAGTTGAATAATCAATAATATTCCTGGAAAAATGGGCTCTTAACCTAGCAATGGTAAGTACCAGCGCAATGAAGTTTGAGTCGGTACCCAGGCAGGAAACATGATTATGTCCCAAAAAGGCATAGAAGTTAAGTCCTAGCACGAGAGGACATTTTTGATTTAAAGGGATATCCTTAAAATGAGAAAATAGTGTTAGTGTTTTTAGGCAAAATTCTATGCTGATATTTTTCTTATAACATTCCCATAAAATCCGACCTAAACATTTCCTTTACCTCTTTACTAAACTCTGCTTGATCCGCTTGTAAATAACGATTTAAAATGCCTGTAATCCGAGGTGCCCATTTTTTCATAGTAGCTCTAATAAATCCGATTTGAGTGTTGTTGTCAGATACTACGCATAAAACTCCTTTACCAACTTTCATTGAAAAAATCATACCATCAAGATATTCAGTGATTTGGAGATTTATAGATCCATAACCCAAAATATGTCCTTGTTCTTCACCAGCAACGAAGACAGCCCCACCAATAGCACCAATCTTTTCTACAGAGACTCCAATATGATCAGTAAATTTAAATTTAGCTTGACTTAAGATAGTTATTCCTGTATCATCTGTTATGAGAGCGTACTTTAACCCTGGTGTACTATTTATGATTATAGTCAAAATCTTTTTTAATCTAAGCTCATCCTCAGAATAACTCAAATATTTGTCAACCAAATTGTTGTTATCTCTTTGAATATCAATCTCTTTAAGGTTAAAAAGTAGTTATTTAAACCAAACTTTATATTTTTACCTTATACTTACTTTAGTTAAAGAAGAAATTATAAGTATAAAAATTTAAGTAAAGAATCTGTTTTTCTACGGCACACAATAAAAAATATTATTAAACTCTTTTCAGTAAAGATGTTTCTTAGAAAAGCTCCTGTGATTTAATTAAACCTTTTAGTGGTTTCAGCCTACTCTTATATTCTTTTGACTTCTCTAATAAGACCAATAATTTATAATTTTTTGATTTATCTAAATCTTTTTTGATTTGAACTAGTTGAGTATCTTCTATAAACTCTTTTTTCTTTGTAATTGCAGATAAAGCTAAAGTATTCTCAAGAATCCATAATTTTTTTGATATCTTAGACGCTACAGGGAAGCCATGCTTATCAGTAATAATTCCGGCAACAAAGCTCGGGAAATTCTTCTCTATCCTGTATAAAAAATAATTAACCTCACTTTCGTTTATAAGCTTATCCATTTTATTGTACCTAATCTATCAATATGATCTAATTGAAGTTATTATAACATTAAATGTTATAATATGAAGATAATATCGATTTTTATTTAGGAGAAGTCTAAACCTTAAAATATATCAAATATTATGCCAATATTATAAAGTTAATATCCGTAAAATATTGAGAATAAGGGGAATCCATATATTATTGTTTCTTTTTTAATGAAATTCCTAAATTCAGATTTTCTACCAATTCACTGAAGCGGTTTCGAACAGTAACTTCAGTTACACAACTAATACGAGCAATCTTTCTCTGAGTTCTTCGTTCATTAGTCAAAATACACGAGGCATAAATCGCTGCAGCACACACCCCCGTAGGACCTCTTCCAGAGGTTAATCCTCGTTCTTCTGCAATTCTAATTATCGTTTTTGCCATTTTTTGACATTTTGTTGTTAAACCCAATTCTGAAACAAACCTGGTAAGAAAATCCATCGGTTTTGTTGGATTCAAATTTAATTCTAATTCTTTTGATATAAATCTAAAAGAACGACCAATTTCCTTCTTATCTACTCTAGCAACTTCGGCTATCTCATTTAATGTCCGTGGA
This sequence comes from Promethearchaeota archaeon, assembly GCA_016839915.1. Taxonomy (GTDB): domain Archaea; phylum Asgardarchaeota; class Lokiarchaeia; order Sigyniarchaeales; family SOKP01; genus Loki-b32. The sequence goes on along the minus strand of JAEOTH010000116.1, from coordinate 1,136 downwards.
ACCTTAAACATTCTGCAAGCAGCGTATAAACTAGCAGCAGCTACACCTTCTATACTTCTTCCGCGAATTAGATGCGCCTCGACAGCATCTCTATATATCTTAGCTGAGCATTCTCTCAAATTCTTTTGAAGATCGAGATTTGAAGCCATCCGATCAAGTTCGCTTAATGCAAATGTAAGGTTACGTTCAGTTGCATCAGATACTCTAATACGGCTCTGCCATTTCCGGAGCCTATATATTTGTCCTCTTAATTTAGCTGGGATCTCCTTTCCAAATATATCTCGATTCTTCCAATCTATCATAGTACTGAGCCCTTTATCGTGTATCATATAAGTCATAGGAGCTCCCGTCCTTGTTCTTTTCTTTTTCTGATCAGCATCAAAAGCTCTCCATTCTGGACCACGATCAATATGTTTTTCAGAATGAACTAAGCCACATTCCTCACAAACTATTAACCCTCGATTCTCATCAAAAAATATATCGTGTCCACACTCTATACATGCACTAATTTCTGTATTTGAGTCATCTAATTCGAATTTTAAATCTTTCCAATTTGAGATAAAATACACCTTTTTTTTTAAAAATTTTTGAATGTAATATTATTTTCAAGACTAAGCTATTTTAGTAAAAAACTTGTCATCAGGGCTAAATGATTGATTAGATAATGTTTTAATTGAGATGAAAGGGAGTTCTACGGGACCAAATACATCTTTTATAAATCCCACTTTTTCATACTTCTCGTTATAAATCGACTTTTTAATAATATGTTCTAATTTTGTATTCCACTGTTTAGCTCTAAATATTTGATGTCTTTTTGATGATTGTCCAATATAGAACAGATTTAATTTAACCCAGTTCTTTTTCAAGAGAACCCCTAGCTGAATGGATGAAATTTAATTTAAAGTAAATGATGGTTGTATATTTAAATATAATGGTTTTTATTTCCCATTCTTACAAAAAGGTAAATTAAGAGATTAATAATCGAAAAAATTATGAGTAATTTTTTTGTAATTGATATTTCTTTTTACATTCACATTCATATTCAATCTGATCTAGCTCTTCCAAATTTTGAGAGAGAACAAAACGTTTAAGTCGTTCTTTTACTGAATTTTCACATTCTTTCTTTAAGCAATTAT
>JAEOTH010000115.1 GCA_016839915.1 Promethearchaeota archaeon | reverse complement strand
TTAAGTGGATCCATTTTGTTTCATTTCGTACGGAGCCACAGAATTTTTTACTTACTTAGTACTTAATACAGTGAACCCAGAGCTCTATATCAATTGGTAAAAGAAGTATGCTCTCATACGTCTGTTGGTCAGACCAGAAGCTATGGAGAAGAGATGGAAGATTACATAAAAGGCCAGAAGCTATGGAGAAGAGATGGAAGATTACATAAAAGGCCATATCATAGAAATACATTATGGGAGTAGATTGCTTAGTTCACAAGAGAGGAAGTATACTAAAGAATTTCCAATTAAAGATCTAAATGCAAAGGGAATAATAGGAGATATGGGAATATTTAAGCATGGAAAATTTGTCCATACAGATTATTTAAACCTAAAACTTCACGGTCTTAATATGAGGATAGGAGGCTCGGGCTCGGTTTCAAGAAGACATTCGGTTCCTCTATATGATATAGCAGTTATGGTTGCTCTTGGTTTTTCTGCGCCTAAGATAGCCTTAAGACTGAAAGGTGAATATGGTCTTTATGAAAATGTGGAGTTGGCAACCATTACCCACGTAGTTCAGAGTGCAATACATGATATTATGGGAGGGACTTTTCAAGCTCAAGAAGGACTATTAAAGCCTATTATTGAGTACTTAGTTGATAAAGGAATCGCTAGAAGTGATATTTATCTTGCATTTAAGCATGCAGAATTTAATTTCGGGTGGTTTAATGATTGGAGTTATTCAAAAGCTCTAATAGATGCAGATATAGAGTGGATTTGTACAAATTTCAATTTAGATCCGAAATCAAGTTGGGAGGTTATTGAACTTTATTTAGATAAAGCGCCGAGATATTATGCAGGGATAAGCGAGGATTTATGGCTGGAATGCGCCTTTAAGGGTCTCTATAAAACTGGAGATCAAGCTGAGGTTCTTGGAGTGGATCCGAGCCGGATCGGCTCGAGAAAAGTGCCGAAAGTTCTCAAGGCAATATTATTGGAGAAATATAAAATAGACTCTTCACATATACGACAAGGTGCTTGGACAGAATTACGCTATCAGACACACAAGGATTTTGCTATCAACGCGTTAAGAAATGGTTTTGTAGAGATTGATGGTAAGAGGGTCATATTGACACCTCAAAACTTTCATACAGCACTATGTAGGTTTGTGTATAACTTCTATACAAGCAACCCTAAGGTTTATTTTGAAACAATCTTATTTGGTATGAGTTTGTCAGATATTTGGCAAAGATATGGGACTCTAAATTCTTTTAACCCATTACCGTTATAAGAATCCCTTTTTTTTTTTTTTTTTTTTAAAGTCATTACTTAGTAGCTTGACTTGATTTTTATCAATCCTAAGCTCAATAAGATGATATAAGTCCAAAATGAAATCTGGTATCAGAATTAATTCATTAGTCCCTATCTCAAGATATATTAGATTTTTTAAATTTGTGAAGGTTTCGGGAATCTTTTTAATTTTATTATCAGAGATTGATAAAGAGGTCAACATTTCAACTTTACTTAAACCATTTGGTATTTTAGTTAATAAATTACTATTTAAATTGAGATGTTTAAGGTTTTTTAGGTTTTTTAAGGTTGGTACTTGTCTAATCTCATTATTATTAATTCTAATTTCTCTAAGGGTAGTCATTTTACATAATGGAGTAGGAAAATTTCTGAACTGGTTTAATGAGAGATCAATCTCTTCAAGATTAGAGAGCTTTTTTATTTCTTTTGGAAGATTTTTTAATCTATTTCGTGAAAGGTCTAATATTTTAAGTAATTTTAGACGACTGATATTTCTAGGTATGATTTGTATATTGTTATTTGTTAGAAGTAATTGTTGCAGTGATTTTAATTCAAATATAGAGTTTGGTATATTAACTATTCGGTTATCCGAAAGATTTAAGGTTTGTAATTTGTTTATCTTTGTAATTTCAGTAGGTATTTCAGATATTGAATTACTACTTAGATCTAACATCTTAAGGTTTTTCGCTTCAAAGATATAATTAGGAATTTTTATTAGATTTGAGTTAGAAAGATCTATTTCCTCAACTTTTTTTAGAATAGTGTCTCGCTCTTCCCTATTTAGGTAATTCAAGTAACCTTCTTTAATCAGGTATTGATTGACAGATTTATTTCCGTAAGAGAAGCGTTTTGCAATTTCTTCTTTAAAAACTGTTTTTGCTTTTATATCACCTATTTCTGCTAGTCTTTTTAATAGAGGAATGGCTAGATTTGAATGTATTATTCTGGTATCATAGTTATTATCAGCCCAAGTTTGAAGATTAGAGCAATGTCCCCAAAATTCCTCTTCTGGTTTAATACCTAGATCAATTAAGTTTATTTGCTCTTCTAGTTCAGAACCTAACTTTTCAGCAGCTTCATCAATAGATTTTATTTCTGATTGCTCTTCTTTTTCTTGCGGGTTAACCAACAATAAATATTTGCATTTTAAGAATATTTCTCCACCTACATAAATAATTGTCTTATCATTTTCTAGTTTCAAAGTGATGTACTTGTTAATAACATATTTTCTTACATCCATCTCTAAATCTCTTATATTTTCCTCAATATAAAAGTATTTATTTCCTAATATTCTTAGAATTAATGATTAATATCCACTTTGTAAATCATAACACATTAAAATAATAGTAAATTTCGTTAATATAAAATAAGCGCGCCATTTGTCTAGAGGTATGATCTCGGCTTCCCAAGCCGATGAGCGGTTAGTATTAGATTCCGCATCGGAGACTCGGGTTCGAATCCCGAATGGCGCATCCTCTTCATCCTCATGCATCTAGTTTGTTCAGGAGTAATAGATATTAGTTCTCATTATTAATAAATATTCGAAATCTCGGATTCCCATTTAGTTCTTAAAACTAGTGGTTAGTATGCTGGGTTCCCAACCCCGCGACCCGGGTTCAATTCCCGGCGGGCGCATTTATTATTTATTCTCTATAAAAAGATTTAGAGTAATTTGTCTCAGGAATAATGAATATTAGTTTCCTAAGTCTTCTAAAAAAGTGCCTGAAGGTAAAGAGATATTTTCTATTTTCTTACATAAGTCAGATATTTGACCAAATAAAAGCGCTGCTTGGTTAAAAGTTCCATTTTTTTTAAACTCTTTTGCCTCTTCCATTTTAATCATCTTATTCATCATAGGTTTGAATAATGTAAGTATTTCAAAGACATGATTTAAGATCTCTGTAGTAAGTTTAATTTTTTTATTTATCTCATCTTCTTTTGTAAGCATCTCTCTTTCCTCTTAATAGATTTTAAAATTTTTTCTTATGATTATTGATTATTTTTTCTTTTAATAAATCTTTTTGGTTTATCTTTTTAAATACCATGTATTCAAACAAAAATATCTAAGGAAATCTCTTAGATTTTTTTTTGTGGCAAAAATTTTAATGAGATAAATCTTTTGGTGATAATTAATTTAGTTTTAAATAATTTGATGCCCTATTGATTGAACAATTTTTATCAATAATTAAGATCTAACTGTGATTCTTGTACATTAATAGAGATTTGTGTTCAAAAAACCTTATGTTGAATATTATTTTTAGAACAATTTATATTACTCTATAGAGCAGTATCTATCCATTATCAATTAACTTGTATCATTACTTATTTTCAAATTGAAATGTGATTTACATTAGGAATACAATTTTTTATAACATTATTCGCATGTGGAAAACCAATGCAGAAAAAGATTTCTCTTACGTCTAATAAAGTATATTTGTTTTGTAAGTGTTATGGACATTCGTTTGACACGTTAGAATTAATCCACATAATGAACAAGAGAGTAAGAAAGAAAAAATAAGGAGAATATTTTCTTATACTCCTTTTTGTGTTCATTTTAAAATATTATTAATTAATATTTTGTTTTTTGTCTTAATAGCACATTTTGGGTAAAGCGATAATTTAAATATATATTCTAATATAAGTTTTTTAGTTCAAATTTAGGAAAAACACAAAAAAAACAAAATTATAAAAAAAATTTACATATAAAGTTGTAAAAAAGATAGCATTATTTTTTTGACTAAAATTAAAAAATGCAAAGTTAAAGAATGGTTATTATTCCAAGACAAATCCGCAAAAAAATACGTATGAAGAAAATATGATCGCAATGGATTCAAAAGTTCAAAATATGAATGGTGATTTAGCAAAATTGCACATGTTGGGTTATGGATTAATAAAAATCACAGATATTGAAACCGGGGGCATTTTTAATATTGTTCTTCAAAAAGGTATAGGAGTCCCTCTAATTCAAAATATATTAGAATTATACAAAAAAGAAATAATAACCAAAAAACAAGGTTCATCCATTATTCCATTGAATGAATTTACAATTCATATACAATATTTTAATAGGAAATCCAAAGAAATTTCTGTTATTTTGTATATGGAAGAAAAAGAACCTAATATTCCAGTGAACTTTTCTACACTCTATTTTTTATCTAAAAAAATTAATAATAAAACGCTATCGAATGCTCATAGCTCAGAAATAGCTAAAGTCTTTGAAGATGAAATTATGATTCCAAAATCATCGGGAGTTATAGCTATTTTTATTATTGGTTCCGCAGGCAGTCCTTTTATTTCAAAAATTAATAAAAATCGCCAAAACATCTCAGAGCACGAAGTTCACATCGGAGGATTTATTTCTGCTTTATTATCATTCTCAAATACAATTATTGGAGAGGAAACTGGAGCTAAACTGAAAGAAATTAATTTTGGCAATCAACAATTTTATGTAATATCAAAAAGTAGCGTTATTTTTGCTTTTCTGGTTGAAAATATGACCCCAATCCTGCAACGCTATATGTATCTTATTGCAGATGAATTTCTGTATCAATTTAAAGATTATTTAAAAGAATTTAATGGAGATATAACTCCATTTGCTTCTTTTGAAGAAAATATTTCACAATATTTTATAATATAAAAAAGTAGGTAAGAAAAAAATGGCTCAAAAGCAAGTATATGAAGATGAAACCCAAATTTCTATCTTATCATTCCAGGTAGGATGGGAAGAATTTGTTATCGATCTCTATGATGTAAAAGAAATAATTCAAGCAGGTCTAGTAAGAAAGTTACCAAAAAGCTTAGATTACATAGATGGGATTTACAATTACAGAGGAGAAATTATTCATATAATTAATTTGAAGAAAAGATTGGAATTAGAACAATATATTCTTTATTCAAAAAATTCCTCCTTTGAACAAAATTCAGTTACATCGAAAAAGTTCATTATTATACTAAAAGTAGATAATGATCTAATAGGATTTTATGTTGACTCGATTCTAAGCATTGATCATATTGATCCTACTGAGATTGTTGGATTGAGTCCAATCTTTCAAACTAGTGTAGCTATGGAATATATTAAAGGAATTATTAACTTTAAAGAGCGACCAAGAATTATGCTTGAACTAAGTAAGCTCTTTAGCGAAGTTGAGAAATTCAAAATCCAACAAGATTTATCATCATTAACATAGTATCAAATAAAAATAGGAGTTGATAAAATGTCAAAAAATGAAAAGAAAAAGGTTTTGATTGTTGACGATGCCCAGTTCACCCGCAACATGCTCAAAAACATAATAAACAAAATCGAACAAATTGAGGTTATCGGTGAAGCCTCAAATGGTGTAGAAGCAATCTCATTATATAAAAAACTAAATCCTGATTTAGTTACTATGGATTTAGTAATGCCAGAGAAAGGTGGTATTGAGGCAACCGAGGAGATTCTAAAAATAAATTCTAAAGCCTTAATTGTTGTAGTCTCTGCGCTAGGTCAAGAGGCTTTAGTTCTAGAAGCAGCGAAAAAAGGGGCAAAAGACTTTATTCAAAAGCCATTCAAAACGGAGCAAATAATGGAAGTAATGGATCGAATACTAAAAAACAAAAAAGCAGAGAAATAAAAAACATAATAAGGGTGATTATGTGTCATCTAAAGACGATATAACACTTTTTATAAGTGAAGCCGAGGATCTGATTCAAAAGACAGAAGGAGAAATTCTAAAATTAGAAGAAAATCCAAATGATATAAAACCAATTCAAGAACTCTTTTTCACGTTTCACGCGTTAAAAGGATTAACGGCAATGGCAGGTTTTGAAAACCTATCTAAATTTTGTCACCATTTTGAATCTTTTTTAGAAAATACAAAAGAGAAAAAGGTTTCTGATAGTAAACGAACTAACTTCATTGAAATGCTCTTTGAAAGTCTTGATGTATTAAGAAATGTTATAAAAAGAGTAAAAAAGGGAGATTTAAGCGATATCGATGAAAACTTTGTTGAAGATATAAAAAATAGTTTTGAGAGTTTTGAGACGGAGTATGATATCACCTTTATTCAGCCTTTAAGCGAAGAAGAAATAGTAAAAATTCTTAATCAAAATCAAGGTAAATCATTTAAGATTTATATTCGCCTTGAAGAAACATGTGTTTTTAAAAAAGTAAGGCTTTTTATTATTTTTAGAGCATTAAATGAAAATGGTAAAATATGTTGGACGAATCCTGCTCCTGAAGATTTAGAAAAAGCCACTTTGAAAAATGAATTTGAAATTTTCTTTATCAGTAAGAAGAATAAAGAAATCATATCTAATGTTTTAGATGAAATTCTTGAAATTGAAAATATAGTAATTACTTCATTAAAACCTGAAGAATTTAAAAGAATTATTCAAGATTTCAAGGAAAAATGGGAAAAGGAAAGAATAGAACCTTTAAGTGAAGAATTTATAACAGATAGCGATGAAGAGGAAATTGATATTCAGGAACTTGAAAGAGTGTCTCAAATCGTAGGTGATTTTTCTGAAGACAATCTTAAAATAACGAGTGTAAAAGTCAACATTGAGTATCTAGAGGAATTAATGAATTACTTTGGAGAATTGGTGATAATGAAGAATCATATCAGCCAACTTCTTAAAGAAAAACAGGATAGAACAATAGTAAGACTAATAGACAAAATGGATAAACCTTTTTTGGATATACAGGAGATTCTTTTTAGACTAAAACTAGTTAGAGTTGAATCAACATTTAGAAAGTATAAAAGATTAGTTCGGGATGTGGCAAATGAAACTGGAAAGAAATTAAGATTAATTCTTGAGGGAACAAATGTTGAGATTGATAGAAAAATTCTAGAAGAAATTAATACTCCGTTAGTCCAATTAATTAGAAATGCAATTTATCATGGAATCGAATCTCCAAAAGAGCGACTTAAAAAAAGAAAAACTGAACTTGGTACCTTAAAACTAAGAACATATAGAAGAGCCGGATCTATTTTCATAGAAGTACAAGATGATGGAGCTGGAATAGATTATGATAAAATAAGAGAAAAGGCTGTGAAAAAAGGTTACTACGACTCAGTTGAGGTAGAAAATATAACAATGGAGGATTTACACCAACTTATTCTAATGCCAGGGTTTTCAACACTGGCTGATGCAGATATCATCTCTGGTAGAGGTATGGGCTTAGCAATTGTGTGCGAAAAGATAAAAGAATTAGGTGGTGATTTTACAATTCAATCGCAAAAAGATGTGGGTACCATATTTACTATTAATGTTCCATTTACCAGAGCAATTCTAAGAGCCCAACTAATTCAGATCGGTAATGATCTATTTGCAATTCCAACTGAAAACATTAAACAAATATATTTTTTCAATTTAAACCAAGTCGAATATGTAGATGGACAACAATTTTATAAAGTAGATTCAAAATTATTACCGATTATTCATTTAGATAAACATTTAAACTTATTAAATGAAGTTTCAACAAATTCTCATAAAAAAATAGCTATTTGGTGTCAGAGAGATGAAAAGAGTTCAATTGTATTTATTGCTGATAAACAATTACAACAATTAGATGTAGTTGTGAAACCATTCAAGTCTAACTATTCAGATTCTCGAAATATTTTGGGATCAACTATTACAGGCGAAGGTACAATATGCCTAATAATTGATGTTTTAAGCATTATCTCATCCAACTTAAATGAAAATATAATTTCAAAATTAAATATATAATTAATATTTTTTATAGAGTAAGAGATATAATATGAAGAAATACTAGGAGGAAAAATAAAATGGGTTTTAAAAAAATAGATCTTGACGAATTAAAAACAAAAATTAGTCCAAATTTTCTTGGTATCCCCATACGGGAGGGTGGAAAATTAATACAAAAAAGTCAGAGAGAGAAAAAAATTGAATCTAGTTATACAGGTTCAATGTCAGAAGTATTAATATTAAATGAAGAATTTATGGAATTTCATTATCAAAACAATGGAATAAGACAACAAGTAACTGGTAATGGAAATATTTCAATATTCAATAATTCCCTCAAAGATAGAATTTGGGATGCAAAATTACAATTTTCAGGCTCACAATTCAATAATCAGGAGAAAGATAATAATATAAATTTAGGGATTTTTGAGCCAAGTTCAAATAAAGTAATGAAATATGAAATTGTAAATTCAGATGATTTCCCAGATTTAATAAAAATAGATGAAAATATTGAAAATCTTAGTAAAGAGATTCAAATTATTAAAAATACTCATGAAGTATCTGGAAATGAAGAATCAAGAAAACAATATTTACTATTACTTGGGAAAGAAAATAAGATAAAATTTTTGATAGATGTAGTAAATGTTTCAAGTTCTATATTAGAAAATATAAAATTTAAGAAATTCTTTTTAGAAAATTTTTATGACCTTGAATTCAACTGTAGTAAGAGCAGGGATTTTAAAGTGAATAAAAATTCTATTGAATGTACGTTAAATGATCTAAATCCTGGAGAAAAAGCAGAAATTTCAATTCTAGCAAAAATCTTCCCAAAGAAGAAAGAAAATATTAATACAGGAAAAATTGAGTTATCTTTTAATTTACCATCAAAAATAATCTCAGGGGTAAATGTAAACCACTTCTCAGCATATTCGCATGCTATGCATGCTATAGAAAAATCAGAGAAAAATGATTCTCCAAATCACTGGGAATGTTCATTGATATTCGAAAACCATAGTGACTTTAAATTAAAACTAAACTCAGTTATAGTTTATGATGCAAATAAATCAGAAAAGATCCTAGATTTAGACCTTAAATCTGGTAATACAACAATTAATCCTCGAGGTAAATATAATACTAAATATTTTGAAGTTTTCGACGAAAAAGAGCCTACATTCTCAAGAAAAGTGGAATATTCTGTTGAATACAGAACCGAAAATAATTCGATGATTACAACAAGGATTGATGATAACGTTTTTAAAGTAGCTAATATTGTGATAAAAAAGACGTTACCAAAAGAGGAAGTTAAATCATTTGAAGAAACGACCTTAGATTCCAAAATTGTTATAAATAATCAAAGTACTGTCCCAATTAAAGGAGTTCATATAGTAGAAAGAGTACCTGAAGATTTCTTACCGCCAAGGGATATATCAGATATTAGACTATTTAGATCATCAGGTGAAATAGTGCTTGAGGACATCAATTTGAAAATAATTCCTGATGACGATGATCCTTCACATGAGCATACTATTGAAATCTATATTAATCTTAAAGAAAATACTTCAAAATCAATTATTGAAGCAGACGATTTCTTAGAATTAAAATATCCTCTTAAAGCTATAACTCCTGATCACAATAAAGATTACGATTTCCCTCTCCAGGTCTACACTTATTACCCAAAAACCAATGAAGAATTTTATGTTCTAGTAGATGATCTTTCTATTGATAAATCTTCATTAAATATCGCTCATAGGCGACGAAAAGTAATGGTAGGGAAGCAGATCTATCCAGGGAGGAACAGTGATGAATTCGCAATTTATATTGTAGCTAAAAATGGTTCAAATATAAAAATGACAGATGTAAATATTACCGATACTTTTCCAAAGTCTTTTGAACTCATTTCTTCAAATTTAGAACATAAAATTAGCAAACAAAAGAAAAACGGAGAGCAAAACATTTCTTTCACTATTGACACACTTTTACCATATCAAGAAAAAGAGATCATGTATTATCTAAAAACATTGGATGGAAAGGACGTGAAACATTCAGAGTTAGAATCATTTTTCATTGGTTAATAAATAATAAGAAAAACAAAATTAGAAAAAAAACAAGGAGGAAGTAAAATGAAATTACAATTTTATGAAACAATGGATGATAAATCAAAGGAATATTTAACATATCTTATCGAGCAAATTCAACCAAAATTCACTAATAGTGAACTTAAAATCTTTCTAGAAGAGATTGCTAAGAAATCTATCAAGAACAGTAAAAGTTCAAAACCAGTTGATAATTACGTTAAAATTGGGGATGATACTAAGACTTTTGCGGATTTATCGAAACTAACTATTAAACAATTAAAAATCATTTTTCAGATTTTTATTAGCAGAGAGAATAATGAAAATGTTGCTGTAAGATGGCGTTTTTATCAATATATTAAATATTTATTAAATTTAAATAAAAAATTAGTAAAAATTAATAATAATTCCGATCAAAATCGATTCTTAGATTTCATTATTGAAACAACTGAAAAAGATATTATTTTTGTTTTTTGCTATGATATTTTGGAATTAAATGATTATAAAAAAGTAATAGGTAAATTGAGTGAATTTGTTAAAAAACAAAACTTAATTCCTGATAGAATTGTTTTTGCCGTAAATAAATCTTTTCGTAATATACCAATTGATATACCGATTAAGATCATGAATAATGAAATAATACCAGAGTTATGGATTGAATGGACTGAAGAAAATCATCCATTTAATAAGGAAGATTTATTAATTGTTAATAACTCAGAGTTTAAAGTTGCTGGATTTAATTTCTCAAGTACAGATGACTTACTAAATTATGTTTTCAAACAATCGAATGGTGGTCAGATTTCAATATATAGACAATTAGATTTTTTTACTGAAGTCAATGTAGATGAACCTGAAGTAGAACTTATTTGGAAAGGAATTATGTTAAAATAAAAGAGGTAAAAGAAATGATAAAAAGTGAATTAGAAGAATTTGAGTTTGGAGATAGTGTAAATGTTATAATATTTCAAGTTCTTGATGAGAGATACCTAATTGAAGTAGAATTTGTTAAAGAAATATATGTCCCAGGGGAACAAATTATTCCAGTACCATTATCAGAGAAATCTATTGTAGGTATCATTAATATTAGAGGAGATATTTATTCAATCATTTCATTAAGACACAATATTAACAATGATAATATAGATTATGGTTTTAACAATAAATCACGAATACTGCTATTAGAATATGAAGAATTAAAAATTGCTTTATTAGTAGATTCTGTAGTTGGTGTTAAAGATATTCCCATATCAGTCTTTAAAAAACAAGGTACGATTGTAAAAACTAATATTGATTTTAGGTTAATAAAACTAACTGGTGCTTTCCAGGATGAATCATTAATTCTGCTGGATTTAGAAGCTCTAATTTCTCCCTATCTCAAATCTATCGGTAGAAAAATAGAAAAAAAAGTAGAAACAAAACCTAAAATTCTAGAAGGACCAAAAGTAAAGCCTAAACTTGCACCAAAACCAAAATCTACTATTGAATCTACTGTAGTAATTCCTCAAGAAATAAAAATTCCTAAAAAACTGACATCGATTCCTAATGATTTTGGAGAGAAAGTAGTTTCTTTAACCAATGAACAAGAGGATATTCTCAAAGAAATAGGGAATATTGGTACTGGAAATGCAGTCACAGCCTTATCTCGATTAGTTAAAAAGAAAATTGATGTAACTTTAACTGATGTAGGAATTATACCTTTAGATGAATTAGCAGAACAGTTTGGTGGGTCTAAGGAGAAAGTATGTGGAATTTTTTGCCATATAGATAAACCTTCTCAAGCAACTATTTTAAATATTTTCGAAATGACACCATTAATGAAATTGATAGCAGATTTAGCTGGAACAAAATCAAAAATTGATCCTAATAAAGTAAAATCTAAAAAAGATCTTGATGATTTTGCCGTTTCTACAGTTGTGGAAATGGGAAATATTATGGCAGGGCACTATGCTTCAGCACTCGCGGATTTATTAGATACAAAATTAATGATTGATATTCCAGAATTTGCAATGAGTAAAGCTGGAGAAATTGGAGAATTTCTTTCTAAAGAATTGAAATCAATAGCAGAATTTTTCATAATCATCAAGACATCAATAAAAGTCGCTGATATGAAACTCAAAGGCATGTTTTTCTTTATACCAGATATTGAAACATTGAAGTCCTTTTTTGACAAACTAGGAATAAAACACGAAATTAAACAAACACAGATTAAGCAAAAGCAAAAAGTTCTAGAGGTTTCTAATATAAAATTGACAGAAATCCAACGAGATGCATTACAAGAAGTTGGCAACATTGGTGCAGGTAATGCTGCTAACGCTTTAGCTCAGATGATTAATAAAAGAGTTGATATAAATATTCCATCAGTTGAAATGGTTGAACTGGATGAATATGCGAGTAGTATTAGTAAAAAGAATGAAAAACTCTTAGTTGCGTGGAGTAATGTTGTTGGTAAAACAAGAGCGACAGTTTTAACTTTATTTAATATCAATGATGCAGTTGATATTACATCTATAATAGTAGATGATAGAGATAAAAGTCAGATTGATTTAAGAAAGAAAATTAATAAAGCATCAGATTTTCCTGAACTTTATCATAGTGCAATTTCAGAACTAGGTCATATTTTGGGTAGTCATTATGTAAGTGCTATTGGTGATTTACTTGGATTAAGGCTTATGACTGAACCTCCTGACATGTCTGTTGACACTGGAGCTCAATTATTTAAGATACTAAAAGAAGAAATTGGATTACTTAAGAAATTATCGTTGGTCATCACTACAAGTGTAATTATCACAGACATTAAAATTACTGGAACATTCTTATTCATACCTAGCTTAGAAACATTACAGGAACTACTAGATGCACTTTTACGGTTTTATTCATAAATTACTTTGTAATCTAAATTTTATTATTTTTTTTTAAAAAAATCAACAGAATATCCAAATCAAATATAAATGCTCAATAAAATACAAAGAAACAAAGCTATAATGTTAAAAAGCAGTTATTACGATTTTATTTACAAAGTTGAAGGAGAAAAGCTTATACTTCGACCAGAGAAAATGTTTGAAGCTGGGGGAGTATATTTAATTGTAGATAAAGAATTAAAATTAATTTGGATATGGGCTGGTAGTCAGTCACGTTTATTTCACAGGTATATGGCCGCAAATTTTGCAGGGAAACTTAAAACAAAAAAAAAGTTTTATAACTTCAAATATGAAGTCATAAAACAAGGAATTGAACCTCCTGAATTTCATATAATTTTTAAAGAAATTAAAGAAAACAATACTGAATTAAATTTTCCTGGACAATCCAGACACATATTAGTTGAGGCTTCAGGATCATCTGGTTTATCTAACTTATCTAGCAAGATAGTCCAATCAGAGATTTCCCATAGTGATATATCTTTATCAAGATCAGTGAAATCTCATCTGAAGAAAATTATCTCTGAAATTAAAGAAATTCAAATGGGAATAAAATATTCATTGAATCATATTCAGCAGCGTTTTGCAGAAATTGAAAAGATTTTAGAAAAATAAAGTGTTTAGAAGTAATACGAATTGATAACATCCAATTTGGATTTCTATGAAGTTCTAATTCACTTATTAATAAACACATCTGGATTTAATTTAGATTATTATCTAAGAAATTTTATAGAAAATAGAATTAAAACTAAAACTGAAACGCTTCTTAACTCTCAATTAAAGAAATCAAAATTAAAAACTTCTTCAAATCGTATTTATATGAAAATAGATTTTAATAGGAGATTTACTTGCCGATAAATGTGTTGATAGCCGACGATTCAGCCTTTCAAAGGAAAATAATTGCTGATATGTTATTAACTAACGAGGAGATTGCTCGAGTAGAAATTGCTAGAAATGGAAGAGAAGCTATTCAAAAAGTTGAAACACTAAACCCTGATGTATTAATATTAGACTTAATGATGCCTGAAGTTGATGGAATAACCGTATTTAAATTCCTTTCAGAACACTATCCTATACCTACAATTATTTTCTCATCTAAAAGTCCAGAAACATTAGATAAATCTGTCCAAGCTTTACTTTTGGGAGCATTTGATTTTATTGTAAAGCCTAAAGGTTTATGGGAAGAGGTATTCCCAAAAATCAAAGAGAAACTAATTTTCAGCACTCTATATGCTGGAAAAATTAAAAAAACTTACGAAAAACGTAATTTGTTAATTAAAGAATCAGTTGAGAGACCGTCATTATTAAGTCTCCTTATACCAAAACTCCAAAAACAACCAAAAACAAAACTGAAAGAAGTACCAATAGAAGAAGCGACACAAAAAAGTCAACTCCATTCCAAAGTTATAGCTATTGGGACTAGCACGGGTGGTCCCCGAACTTTAAAATCAATCTTAAAAAATATTCCTAAAGATTTTAAAATCCCAATTTTAATTGTTCAGCATTTAGATCCTTATTTTATGAAAGAATTATCAAAATCTCTAAATCAAGTGTGTGATATCGAAATTAAAATCCCTGTAAATGGGGAAAAAATACTTCCTGGAATTGCTTATCTTAGTCCAGGAGGAAAACACATGAAGGTTGTTCAAAGAAATAATAGTCCATATATTAAAACATTTAAAGGTGAACCAGTAAACTTTTGTATGCCCTCTGTTGATGTGTTATTTTTTTCAGTTGCAGAAATCTATAAAAATCAGGCTTTAGGAATAATATTAACTGGTTTGGGAGATGATGGTGCTGCTGGATTAGATGCAATAAAGAAAGCAGGGAGTAAAACTATTGCAGAGTCAGAACAGACATGTGTGGTATATGGAATGCCAAAAGCTGCGGTAAAAAGAGGAGCAGTGGATGTAATAGTTCCAAACTATTCAATTAAAGATTATATAATGAAATTTACTAGAAATTATGGATTTAATTAATACTTAAAAAAATTTGGTGATTAAAATAAAAACCTATGGACGTATTGAAAAAAGTGATAAAAATGGTGAAGTTTTCTTACCTATAGGTCATTATTTTTTAACAAATTGTAAAAATAAACTAGAGAATAAACATCCAAAAGTATCAATTTATGGATTAGGATCTTGTATCGCCCTTATTCTTGTTGATTTTATAAATAAGGTGTGCGGAATGTCTCACATTTTGCTTCCTAAATCCCGCCGACAAAAAGTGATAGATTATCCTCATAAATATGCTGATCTTTCTGCACAAAATTTGATGCATGAATTAATAAAAATTGGAGCTGTGAGAAGGAATATAAAAGCAATTATTGTAGGAGGTTCTAGAATTTTCAATTTAGATGAGAACTTTATGGGGATTGACAATACTAAAGCTATTAAAGAGGAATTGGCAAAGTTAAAGATCGATATAATTGGAGAAGATACAGGAGGCTATGAAGGGAGGGGAATAATATTTGATACTAAAGACTTCTCAGTTCATGTAAAATTAACAAGAGAAGCGAATTATAAAAAAATTTAATCTAAAAAGGTAAAATTAAAAAAAAAGAAGAGGAAAAACTGTAATGAATGAAAAGGGTATAAATCAATCTTTTAAGATAAAATTGACTGACCTACAATTAGATATGTTAAGGGAACTTGGAAATATCGGATCAGGACATGCAATAACTGCACTTTCTGAGTTACTGAATAAAAATGTAGAGGTTTCATTAACATCAGCAGATATTAACTACTTTTGGAAAGTTCCGGAAATGTTTGATAACCATATCAAAGAAGTAGTAGGAATTTATTCTGAAATTCCTTTTGATTCAAGTCTCGTAATTATCCAACTATTTACAAAAGAATCAATAATTAATCTAATTAATTTATTAACTGAACAAGATAAAAAACAAATAGATGATCTAAAAAACATTTTTGATATGGATGAATTTTCTTATAGTATCATATATGAAATTGGTAACATATTAAGTGGTCATTATGCAAATGCCTTAGCAGATTTATTATCAATCAAACTAGTCCCTCATGTTCCTAAAATAGCAATTGATACATTAAATGCCATTATTGATAGTATAATTGCAAAATATTCTCAAATATCAGATTATATGTTATTAATAAACTCAAATTTAAAAGTATCAGATTTGAATGTGAAAGGAGTAATTTGTTTTATTCCCTGTACTGAAATTTTAGCTCGCCTATTTGAAATTTTAAATATTAAATATAATATGAATTTATAGGAAATAAAGGATGTCAAAAGTATCTACAATAGAAGAATTATTGGGTCAACTGCTACATGAAGTGAATAATTTATTAGCAGCTTTAGTTGTAGATTTAGATGGATTAATTATAGCTCGTAGTTCAGTAAAAGGATTTGATGAAGAATTGATAGGGGCAATTATGGCGATACTTGATCAAACAATAAATAAGATAAAGAGGTATGCCAAAACATCATTTGGAAGTGGAACATTTGACACCAATGATTTTCAATTATTTTACATGGAATTAGGAAATAAAACTCCCGCAATCTTTGTTTTAGTAGCTAATCATTATTCAAATATTGACCAATATATTCCCTATGCTTATATAGTGGCAGAAAAGATTTCGAAGATCTTAAATAATCATGATACGTTGTTAAAAATACCTAAATTGAAGGATAACGGAGAAATGATTTTCCCTGCCGAGAAATATAATAAAAATAATGTAAAAAGAATAACTATTGTTGGTTCTGAAGCAGTAGGAAAGTCTAGGTTAAGTGAAATATATTGTAATTCAATTATTAAAGAAAATGGGATTTATATACCAACAATTGGAATTTCAGTTAATGCAAAAGAATTACAAATCGCAAGGAACTTTAATTTAACATTATATCTTCTTGATTTAAGTGGGTTGAAAAGTTTTGTAAAAATCCGTAAATTCTATTATAAATATTCAAACGCAGTTTTAATACTATTTGATTATACAAATATAAAAACTTTCAATGACATAACTGGTTGGATTGAAGAGTCACGTCATTTTATAAAAAATCAGGAGATCCCTATTATTCTTATTGGAAATAAAATAGATCATATCGAAAATCGTGAAGAAATTAAGTCTCAAGCATGTAAATTAGCAGAGCAATACAAAATCCCATTTTTTGAAACATCTGCATTAACAGGAGAAGGAATTGATGAGTTGTTTACTTATCTTATTTCAAATCTATTTTAGCAATAAGATAGATATAAATTTTATTACTCTACTATTTATTAGAACAATTAATTAAATACAAAAAGAAGATTTAATTGAGTATTGATATAATAATCGCGGATGACAGCGCTTACTTAAGAAAAAACATATCAGATATTCTTAGTGAGCATGATTTAATAAATATTGTTGATTATGCAAAAGATGGAATTGAAGCTATTAAGTTAGTAAAAAAACATAGCCCTGATGTTTTAGTTTTAGATTTAGTAATGCCGAAGAAAAATGGTTTAGATGCATTTAGAGAAATTATGGAAGATCACCCGACACCTACAGTTATTCTCTCAGCAGTAAGCCCTAAAAATTTAGATTCATCCATTCAAGCACTCTTGATGGGGGCATTTGATTATATTATAAAGCCAGGAGGTATTGGTGCAAAGGATTTACCAAGATTTCGTGAAGAATTACTCGCTAAAGTATTACTGGCTTCACAATCTCAAATTAAAAAGATTTTTAAGAAAGATGAAGAGATAATAAGAAAAAATCGATCTCTTCGTCAAGATATTGTTGATCAAATTTTTGACTTTGGGCAATATATAAATCGATTAACTCCCATCCAAGAATTTGAAGAAAAACCGAGTAATGACGCGTTTGAGATAATGAAAGTAAAAGCAATTCTTGAAGAAGATAATAAATCAGTTAATGCAGGTAAGTTATCAAGTGAGAAAGTGAATAAACCAATACCTAAACAAATTAAACCAACACTCAAATCTGAATTGAAAGAAGATATATTAACACTAAAAACAAGAAATAGACAATTAGCAAGAGCTCCTGACTTATCTCCAGTCAAAGATCTTGCTTTAACTACAAATGTTATTGTTATTGGTGCTAGTGTTGGAGGGCCTAGAACAATTACTACAATACTAAAAGAAATTCCTAGTAATTTAAATGCTCCAATTTTAATTGTTCAACACTTATCATCCCATTTTACAGAAGCTTTTGCAGATAATTTAAATTTAGAATGTGATTTAAAAATAAAAGTTGCAAAAAATGGAGAATATCTTCAATCTGGTCAAGTGTATATTGCTCCTGGAGATCTCCACATGGAAATTAGTATAGAGAATAGTAAACCTATAATTAAAATCTATAAAGGAACACCCGTTAATTTTTGTATGCCCTCTATAGACATTTTATTTTTTTCTGCTGCTAAAATCTATAGAAATCGAGCGATGGGAATTCTTTTAACAGGTATGGGTTCAGATGGCGTTGAAGGATTAGGAGCAATTAAAAGAATAGGTGGGAAAGCAATTGCAGAATCTGAAGAAACTTGCATTCTTTATGCTATGCCAAAATTTGCGGCAGAAAAAGGGTATGCTGATCATGTAATGGGAAACTTTGAAATTGCTGAGGAAATCCTCGATTTCGCTAATAGAAAATAAACTATAATTCAATTTATCAATTTTATAAAATAGTAATAATTAGAATAAAATGAAAGCTTTTTGACCTCTCCAGCAAACTCTAACTAAAATTTTTCCTATAACAATCTACACAATACCAAGACCTAGATCTCCGATGATAAGTCATATCTTTATTATGTTTCCCACAAGTAGCACATTTGACAATAGAAGCTCTAAGAGGTCGTTCTATTTCCCACCATTTGTCAGTAAAATCCTGTAAAATCACATCAGTATCATCATCCGATCCGATATAATTTCCATCTTTATCGTAAGTTAAATCGTGTTTCCTATCGTCAATATCCATCTGTCTTTTGGCACATTCCTTCAAAATAAGTAACCGTAAATTATTCCTAACTCTCTGTAATTTCAGGTCTTTGATGCGAATAGTTCTACCATTTTTCATTATTAATCATGTCTCCAATAGTTAACTTTAGATTTAAGTTTTTGCAGAGTAACGAATTTCTAATGATTTAGATGGAAAATACTCTCCTTAAATAAGCAATATCAGCAATAGTAAAAACTCTGCTCATCTTATAGCCTTTATAATCTGAAAGCGAGGTTAATGAATCAAAAATCTTTATTGCATTATTAAAGAATCGATTGTATGCATCATTATATTCATTTTTAATAAACTTCTCGTATTCCCCATTCTTTATCAAGCTCTTCCTTTCGTTGAAATTTTTCAAATTCTTCTGGAAATCTCCTGATTGCCAATAATTTTCGAGATAGTACTTAGCTGTATTAGGAACCGCAAAACGGGTTAAGAATGTATTAACAACATCTTTAGCGGTGATTTCCTTGTTAGGGCCAGAACCGTCATTCTGGATTAAATCTTGAATAATTTGAACAAGAACTCTTTGATCACTCAAAGGAATATGATTATCATACTGTCGATGCCTGCTATTATCAGTAAGTAAAAGATCTTGTAAAAATATCGAAAATTTTCTACGCTGATCAAGATGATGACGAGCAAAAAGACCCGTATTTCTATTACCGTCAAATATTTGTGGATCTAAAGGTTGAAACGACAGAGGGTCGAAACCTAAGTCTCTACAGAGTAAAGTAATCAAATGGTAAGCTGTAATGCGATCATCTCTCCATAGTCTTCTATCATAACCTCTTGTACTCACAAGTTTTTCTTCAAACAATCTTAAATGCCGTGTGGCTAAATATTCGTCGATTTTGTTTAATGCTTTATCGTAAAACTGGAGCTTTTCATCTGTAATTGATCCCTCTAGGATATATGAAACAACAGTAGTCTTTGCTTTCAAAAGATCCCTTACGGTAGCCGACTGTTCACCCTTGGATAGTAAAAATCCTATTACAGGAGTTGCCATCCCTAATCCATTAATAACCTCATTAAAATTCGCAAAATCTTTCTCTTGATAGGCTGAGACGGCGTGAGTCAATGCTTGCATTAATTCGTATTCAAGTGTCAGAAATGACTTAGGCTGAGTCCTTCCAAATCGTCGTGGTATCTCAGTAACATAGGCCTCTCCAAATTCACTGGGATTGCTAAAAATCCAATCGTATATTATATTTTCAACCTTATCCTTAGCACTCTCTAGCTCTCCCTTAGTAACCAAATTATTAAAATCACTTACAGTCCATCTTCTAACATTAAATGTAATTCTATGAAGTCACATCTAGGACGTTAATAAATCCCTGCTTATTGCCTTTTATAATATCGGCTATAAGACGTGAAAGGGTTAAGTTTAGGATAGAATAGGTTGCTTGGATATCTACCACATTTTCAATGCATACAATCTGATCGCAGCATATTTTTATCACATTAACTTCTTAAGCCAAGCATATTTAAAGAAAAAAACTTGAAGCAGTGGTTTTTTGTTTTTATAATCTCATTAGCAATTGCATTAAATACTATTCCTTTAGGGAGTTAAACATTTATATAAGATTATTCTATTTTCACCCAAAGGAGAAATTATAAAATTTCTACACTCTAATGAGATTAAATTTCAGTCTCTACTTTTTTTATTTAAAAAGTCCACGATGAAATAGGTAGTTAGTATGACAAGTGAAATTGAGTTTCATCCTGAAAATGAATTGTATATGTGTGCCTTTATCCATCTCTGCACGTTGCCAAAGAATGAGCTGTGTAATATTTCCGCCTGTAAAGTATGCTCTGAGTATATTTCGCGATGCCAAAAGTTAAAGCAGGGGCACATATTTTGAATAAATCATAGATCATAGACTTTAAAACTGTCGCTATCATAAGTATCAATAAGACAAAAAACATAGTAATTATGTCAAATATTAATGGTTACCAATATTGGTTTACGAAAGGTGTTTCTTCTTTATCTAAAAACCAATTTCAAGAAGCAATCAAGCATTTCAAAATTGCGTTAAATATTGATCCTAGACAGAAAATGGTATGGATAACCTTAGGGGGAGCTTACATTCAGTCTGGGAAGCTAGATAAGGGAATTAGTGCGACTGAAAACATTTTAAAATTTAATTTAGACATCACCAACGGATCAGAGATAGTAAAAGGTTTTTTTGAGAAAACACCTTTAACTCAGCCCTATATAGAAGAATTTGAGAAAGCATTTGATAAAGATTATGAGTTTTACGGAAATTGGGAAGCAGTTGGATCATATTATGCGAGCAAAGAGGATTATGAGAAGGCAATTAAAGCATATACTTTTGCTTTGGAACAGCATCCTAATATCCCTATGATTTGGTTTGGGCTAGCCACTCTTTATTACAAGACAGATGATTTTAAGCAATCAAAAAACGCTTTCAAAAAAGCTTTAAAACTTAAACCTGATTTTAAAAACGCATTGGCATATTTAGGTCTCACTCATGTCGAATTAAATGAGATAGAGCAAGCAGAAAAAATACTCGAAAGACTTATTGAAATGGATCCCCTTTTTGAGAAAGTAGTCACATTACGACTTAAGATTCAAGAAAAGAGAGGAGACACTAAAGAGCTGGATCTTAAAAAGTACCAAGGGATCAATTTGCGGGCGGATCAAAAAGAGTTCTTAGTTGAGTTAGAGAAGAAGCTCAATGAGCCTATCCCCCCACTAGTATGGATTGACTATGATGATTATAAGGGGGCATTTGGGTTTGTCTCCAGGTCAGGATATATTACTGAATTAGGTTTGGATATGAAGCTGCTCCACGAGATCCCTGAATCAATTGGAAATTTAAAATATCTGAGAAAGTTTAGCATGACTCATTGCGTTAATCTGGAGAAATTACCTAACAATTTCTTTTCACTTCAACATTTAGAAAAATTTAGATTTCAATTTACCCCCATTTTAGAAATGGTTTCAATGGAGCGTAGTGGAGGAGCCTCTCCCGAACAATTCTTAGATCCGAGAGTGTGTTATTTGAGCTCCCTTCGAAAATTAGACTTACAGGATAGTATTATTACCGCTTTACCAGATTGTATGGGTGATCTTTTATCTCTTCAAGAAATTAAGTTCTCTAGGCTTCAATATATCCCTCAAAGTATTAGGAACGGATTTGAAATTACAGGTAGGGGCCCTCGTAACATCTTAAAAAGAGTTGAGAAGGTTAAAGTAGAAACGGAGACCCCAAAAAAAAAAGCAATCTATGGAGTCTATCAGGGGCAAAAGTTATATTCTAAAGAGAGCGCTTTCCTAACTGATTTAGAGACGGCATCCCTACGCCCACTTCCCTCTCTTCCAAAATTAGAGTATCATCGTAATGGATTTATCGCCAAGAATAATCACATAGTTGAGATAAATCTTACTAGGCTTAACCCATTAAAAGAAATTCCTGTGAATATTCAAGATTTAGAGTTTCTTGAACGAATTAACATTGTAGATTGTCTTAATCTTAAGAGTCTATCGGAGGACTTTGGAGCATTAAAAAGGTTAAAGATATTCCACCTCTTTAACTGTGACAAGATACAAGAACTCCCGAATTCTTTTGGAGATTTGGATGCATTAGAAGATTTTTGGATGCATTTTTGTCGCAATATAACCACCTTTCCAGAAAGCTTTGGCAAACTTAAGTCGCTTAAGAAACTTCATATTCGTTCCCATTCGATGAAGAGTATTCCTGAAAGCTTTGGGAACCTAATAAACTTGGAAGAGTTGATCCTAGAAGGAGCAACGATGCTTACTCTTCCCGAAAGTATGAAAAATATTAATAGCTTAAAAAAGCTTACCATTAAATCCAGTTTGAACTATGAAACATTACCTTCTGCCATTACTTCTTTAGAAAATCTTGAAGAACTAAAACTTGAAGGATCTACGATGTTAAAATCATTAGGCGAAATTGGGAACCTCACTTCTTTGAAGTCGTTAGAAGTAAATATTCGGACTTCCTTGGAGTGTTTACCAGATAATTTTGGGTGTTTAAAGTTACTTAAAAAACTATCTCTTATACATTGCATGGGATTGACTGAGCTCCCTGAAAGTTTTTCCAATTTAATATCACTTGAAGAATTACATCTCCTAAGTTGTATAAAACTGTCTGAATTACCGTTCAATTTCGGAGATCTGCAAAATCTAGTGAAAATAGAAATTCTCAATAGTAGAGAGCTAAAAGAATTACCCAGAAGTTTTGAGCGTCTTACTTCTCTTCGCGAAGTGAAGATTGAGCATTGTGGGTTAGTTGAGTTGCCACTATATTTAATGAACCTGAAGTTAATTACATCAGTCAGTTTTTCAGGCAATACTCTTGCTATTGAAAATCTTATAAATGAAATAAAAGAAGGCAAATCAGATGAAAGTGAATCTTTAAACCAAGTTAAGATGTTTCTTGCTGGAATAATGCATCCATTTAGCGAGAATGTTCTTGAACGCTTTCAGTCCCTTGCTGAAAGCTATCATCAAAAAACCCAATATACCGAAAAATATCTAGAAATTTGTGAATATTGCTTACATCATGTAATAGATCCAAAGGTAAAGAACACAGTTATAGAAATTCTCCTGAAATATTTCATTCAAGAAGGATTAGAAACTGTGAAACAATTGTTACGTGAAGAAAATTCTTTTGTACGCCTAAAAATTTTATTGAAGTACTTAAAAAGCATTCCAGAGTTAAATTATTTAAAAAGGGGGTTACTCAATCGACTTTCTTCTCATTTCCTTGTCATTCCAGAAGAAGCTGAAGTGTTGTTGGACTATGAGGTTCTTAATTTAGAGGAGTTATATGGAGCATTAGGAAAAGATTATTATAAAAGGTATGGAACTAACTCTCTTAAGATTTTAATTGAATACAGTGTAACTCAACGAGGTGGCATATTATATTATAGTGTAGAGAACGGTCATATTACAGGGCTCCTATTTAATAAAAGAGGGCTTACCAAAGTCCCAGAATCTATTAGAGCGCTTTCTCATTTGAAGTATTTAAATCTTAGTGAGAATAAATTGGATGTTTTACCGGATTGGATACATTTATTATCCCAACTCCAGATCCTTGATTTAAGCAATAATAAATTGACCACGATCACAGAAGATCTATTTAAAATAAATTCCCTTCGGAAGGTTATTATTAATAACAACCCCCTTCAAGAAATTCCACTTCAAATATTAAAATTTACAGTAAAGCATTATACGGATTTAGGTGCTACTCCCAGAGACGCTAAAGTACTGGGGCAAATAGAAGTTCTATTAGGGACTAGATTGGTACCCCTCGAAGAAGGTGTTGATCCAATGAAATTACCATCTGCCCATCACTTCAGCATAAATGGAAAAGGAGATGTCATTTCTCTTGTTGTTCGTGATTCAGAGAGGATCTGGTTAGACGAAATCCCTGAGTCTATTTTTTCCTTAGAAGACCTCGAGGTTCTTGATATTTCTGAGAGTTATTATATTCATTCTATCCCTCAAGCTATCGAGAACTTAAACAAGTTAAAATCATTAAGGTTGGCAAATAATCATATTTCGTCCATTCCAGACTCGTTATTTTCATTGAAATCACTAGAACATTTTGATTTAGGTGGAAATGAGTTAAAAGAATTACCTGCAATAGTAGAAAATTTAGTAAAGCTAGATCATCTCAATTTAAGTAATAACCATATCGAAAAGATTCCTAACAGTATTAGTAACTTACCTAATTTGACTTTTCTAAGTCTTGATAATAACCATATAAAGAAAATACCAGATACTTTAAATGAGTTGAAAAGATTGAAGTATCTTTACTTAAGCTTTAACGCTCTTCAAGAGTTACCTGAATCTTTATTTCAACTTACTTCATTAGAATATTTAAGTGTATCAGGAAATAGGATTCAAAAAATCCCATCCCAAATTCAAGACCTTAAAAATTTAAAAGAGTTATATATGATGAGTAATATGATTGAAACGATTCCCGACGAGGTCTCAGAATTAACGCATTTAACACGATTGGATTTAAGTGAAAATAAATTAGAGTCTCTCCCAGACTCTTTGGAGAAGTTAAACTCATTACTCTTTTTAGATGTGAGTTTCAATGAGATTGAAGGTCATCCTTCAATAGAGAATAAAGTAAGACATTTTGTCATGCAAAAGAAAATTAAGCGTGATTATGAAGAATTTATAATGAGATGAAATGGAAATGATATTAAAAATATTTAATACGGATGTAGTAGATTGCTCTTCCAGTTGGAATGAAGTCATTCCCAGCCCTGAGTCTCGGCAATTATTAATCGATATCTTCTTAAAAATATGTGAGTCTGATGCGGTGAAGGTTATTACCCATCATTCTTCAAACTTAGATTTTCAAGGCTCCCTCGATCCACATACTCATCGAATTGACCTCGAATTTGAATCTCCTGAAACTTTCGGAATGCCATCTCAACAAGATTATTTTCATAGTATTTCGAGCTATATTTTTCAGATTGGAAAGGTAGCACAAGAAGATAAAATCGCGGGCTTATTCATTGAGCCTGTGTCTTTGGCATTGCAACGTATCGAGAATAAGAGGAGATACTTAGGGCATGATATTCATTTGCTCCCCCCTGGTCTTCGTGGGATCAGGAGATCAATTTCCATCATACACGCTTATTATAGCAGGAATTATAATGCTCTACCAACTTTTTGCCCCCATAAGGAATTAAAAAACTTTTCGTTAAGTGCGGGAGTTATTTGGAAGCAATGGACAGTATATCGGGATGACTCAGAACATGGGCAAGTGCTCTCTGGAGAATTTGATGGCGTAATGGTGGATTCTAGAACCATGCAAATTCATTTAGGGTCAATTTGTGAGGGAGGGGAACAAGGTCGTGAGAACGGCTCAAAACACTATCCTGATATCCAGAAAGTGTTAGATGAGAATTGGCCGCAAATGTTTGAAGTTATGGAGCTCAATGGAGGATAATTATGAATGCGATAAATTCCAAGCTGAGAATAATTAGCTACCCGCCAAAATATCCAAAGTCAGTGCATCTTTACATTACTAATGAGTGTAATTTAGACTGTAAAGAGTGTTATTATCGGACAAGCTCAGATCCGAAGGAAGAACTGTCATTAGAGCAGATTAAAACACTCTTTAAAGAATGGAAGGAGTACAAGCTTACATCAATTGCCATTGGGGGAGGTGAGCCCCTACTTCATCCACATATCACAGAAATTGTACAATTAGCACTGGACATGGGCTTTTTTATGGCAGTAACTACCAATGGTACCTTATTAAAACCAATTCATCCTAATCGCATACATATTTCCTACGATGAGTTACACCCGACGTGGAAAAATGAATCACTCCTTCAAAAAGCAATAGACTATTATCATGAGTTAGGATGCACAATTGGAATTAATCATATTGTAACAAGTCTTGAGAATATCGAATATATAGAAGAGACTTTTGAAAATTTTGCCAATTTACTTTTAATTCGCCAGAAGCCAGAATCCCAATTTACTCAATGGCATTCAATCCCGTATCGGAAAAATTACTGGATTGAAGGGTGCATGAAGGGTTCTGTATGTGAGCAGGGGGTGCTAAGCTTCCATTTGAACTATGATATGAGGACATCCATTTGTTCCAATCTAAAAAGAACAATTCCCTATACAAATTTAGAGGAAATTTGGGCTAAATTAAAGGAATTCGATTGTGTCATAAGAGATTATAATAAAAAAGGTGAGTATAATAAGAATTGATTTTAAATTATATAATGCTGAAGTGGTCGATTGCTCCACGGGATATGTTAATATTGTTCCTGACGAGTCTTCTTTAGGAATCTTATTAGACATGGTCAAAGTAATCGTAGAGGCTGAGTTTGTCCAAGCAATCGGGGATTTTACTGTTCGATTTCAGGGAAATGTCGGACCACTAATCACGTATAAATCACCATATATAAGTGATAAGTATAGCCATAAGAGTAAGTATTATGAATCGTATGGGATAAAAGAGGAGAATATTAAGATACAAGATTCACCACAGAGTCGAGAAGATAAGATTTTTGGGTTGTTTGTCGAATCTTTTGAATCGGCGCAATCTAGAAATGAAAATGAGGCAAATAAATATATTTTACCATCAGGCTTATCAGGTGTAGAGGGAGCACTAAGAATAGTCTATGCCATTTTGGAGAAGAAGTCTGATATGTATCCTTCTTATATTCCAGCTGAGCTTGATACTATAATATATTTATCTTTGGGTATTGATATTGGTTTTGTGGAAGGCGCCCTTTTCATGGAAAGTATCGTAGTGGATTCTCGGAAGAATCTGGTCTCTATTATCTTTAATTCAGACGGAATACCTCTCCCTGAAGAAGAGTACGATATCCCAGTGTTCTCTTTTATTGGTAAGAATGTAGACCATATTTTTCAAAATAATTGGCCTGATTTATATGAGCTGGATTATGTGTGGGGAGATGATGAACTTATGTATGCAAAAAATGAGCTCATGTCGATTGATGCCAGAGATAAATTAAACTCTAAAGCATTCTTTTTAAAGGGCTGGGATTTCCCAATATTGAAGGAGTTAATACATCATGATATTCAATTTGATAATATAATCGCAATTTATAACACTGGGTTTCCTAGACAATTATGGGTTGTTGCTCGGTCTCGTGGGGACTTGCCCAAGATTGATACTTATGGTGTTCATTATCTTACATTAGATAGTATTGAATTCGATAAATTAAATCGTAAGGAATTATTATATGGAACTCATATCACCAAGAGCAACTACAATTCTCTAAAAAATAAAGTCTGAGAAACGAAGTATATTATTATGAGTATGTGCGAGATCATAATGAGGCTTTCTAAAGGACAGTTAGATAAGATTTTAGCAGATGATGATTATTTTTGGACGTTAACAAATCAGTGGCGAGACACCGATCACTGTTTTGATATTGATAAGACATGGCAAGCCATTCATTATATATTCAATTGGAGTGAATGGGGCGCACTCATGAAATATATTGAGAAAATTCTGTTTTTCGCTTATCAAAAATCAGGTTATCATTTTTTTCTTTATATAGAGTCATATTTAGAGGTCATTAGTTATTACTAAAATCGTAAATAAAGGTAGTAAAATGAAATCGGAAGAATCTAGCGATTTAATTCCTCTCTTGTCTCAGGGAAGGAAGGAGTATAATCTCACAAAGATCCATAATAAAATACTCATTAAGGCAATCACCGATAATTTTCCCCCAAATTTGTACTTATTTTATTGGCTTGGTTACCGTCAAGTGGAAAAGAAAGAGTTTGAGCTACCGTTTCAGAGTTATTGGAAAAAAGACGGAGCTAGTAGAGCATATCTTGAT
>JAEOTH010000114.1 GCA_016839915.1 Promethearchaeota archaeon | reverse complement strand
ATCACCTTATTCTGATCAAGCTCAAAAATTATTGAAATTAACCAATTTATCTAATGGAGAATTATATGGGATCAAGAATATAAAGGAATTACAACCTACTCTTAATGGACTTTCAGAAAAGAAATATGTTTCAGAACCCTCATTTGTAAAGCAGAGATTAAGAATGATTCTTCCCGATAATGAACCGTTTTACATAAATCTAGCCGATGATCCTTATAAGGTCTCTGATTTAGCCACTTGTTCTATCTGTTTTCAAAGAGATGATAATGATATTGTAAAATGTCCTTCTTGTGACACGGTTGCACATAAAGTTTGTTGGGCACAGTGGGCAGAAACCTCCAATATTGGCATTACTCATGTTTTTAGATGTCATAATTGTTTTAATATAATAAAACTTGATAAGCGATTTGTAAATGATGTCCAAGCAGGAAAGATTCCAACGATTGCTGAGTTAAATAAAATAAAAAAGAAGAATATTATTGAATACTTACATGAATTAGAAGCGAAAGCTGAACCAAAAATAATACATACAGAAGATCCAATGGCAGTAGAAGCTGTGTCAATGACAGAAACAATGGAATCAAAAGTTGGAAGTAAAAAGAAAAGGAGAAAAGTATTAGTAAAAATTTGCCCTAATTGTAGTAAAATCATGATGGGTGACAAAAAAAATTGTCCTTCCTGTGGTTATACTTTGTTTTAGAATTTTACTTCTAAAACACTTTCATTTATAAATCTTAAGGATTCTTTTTAGATTTTCTTAAAAAAGACAGCTAGAATTTATAAACCATATATTTAAATAATTTAAGGCAAATCCAAATATTAATTGGTTATAAATGAAATTTCTTGAGGTCAATAGATAAATGGTATCTGATGTATTTACTTTTCTTGTTGGTGGTAAAGCTGGGGAAGGTGTAAAAAAAGCTGGTTCTGTAGCGGCACACATTTTTTCAAGTATCGGTCGTCATGTGTTCCAAATGGATGATTTGGTTGATGATTTGGTATTACAGCCTATTTCCATCACTATTGATAATACTTAAATTTAGTTTTGATACTATCGAAAAAATAACAAGAAACATCAGTATTACATTAACTGGTATTGTCCGGAAAGTTGAACTTTCTGAAGTGATGAAAACTATCACTTCTTCTTCAAATAGC
Organism: Promethearchaeota archaeon; assembly: GCA_016839915.1. GTDB lineage: Archaea > Asgardarchaeota > Lokiarchaeia > Sigyniarchaeales > SOKP01 > Loki-b32. The sequence goes on along the minus strand of JAEOTH010000114.1, from coordinate 2,209 downwards.
GGGATATTCGCTTATTCAAAGATTATGCCTGTTGCATATGGCGAAGGTTTAATCAGAGGAACAGCTCAAGTATATAAGAAAGTAATTATCAAATTAAAAGTTGAAGAGGATGACTCATATTACATTTATACAGTCGAATGGAGTTAAAACTTTTCAAGGATATAATAAATTCACTTTTTTTTGTAACTAAAATATAAATTTCTTGACTTAAGATAAGTTAATTTACAAAGAAGATACCCAATGAAAAATATAACATTTATTAATAAAAAGATTATAGTAATGAATATTAAATAGGTTATTATCTCATCTACAATTGATATAAATGACTTCTCTTGAAGTGAGGTTAAGAATATTCAGATAATATATTATTTAGGGGAAATATTATCAAAGGAAATTGGTATATCTACAGCAGCTTCAAGAGGTCTAATTAAATTAGCAATTAAGGAAGAACTTGGGCCATTTCGGGAATTAAATACAATACATCTGAGAGATTATCAGGATCTAATAAAAAATTCTCTGAAAACGAGACTTCTCAAATTAAATGTAAAAAAATGCGAGCAAATTGTAGATTTATTCCTATAAATAATTTAGTTTAGTCCTATAAATAATTTAGTTTTTTACAAATTTCCATCTCCTATTGTCTACCTTTTAAAAATGCGATTATAAATACTAATCTTAGTAATTCAGTTTTACTGAATACTTCTATTAATTAAGTATATATTTAAAAAATTAATTTTAAAAATATGAAATTAAGATTTCTATTTACTTAAAAATTTGTTTTTATTCATCTTTTCCATTGTTGAAGTCTCCTCTATATCGATGCTAGTGAGTCTATTTTTTAAATTTTCAGCCAAATTGCCAAGTTTATTAGCTGTTACTGAAATTTCTTCCATGGAAGTTGTTTGTTGTTCTGCTGATGCACTTATTCCTTCCATACTTATATAGCTATCTCGAATGATTTCTAAAATATCATTAATTTTGGTTCCTTGAGTCTTAGTTATCTGTTTAGACTCCTCTGCGAGTTTTCTTACCTCATGTGCTACTACTGCAAATCCTCTTCCATATTCTCCTGCCCTTCCTGCTTCAATACTTGCATTTAATGCTAATAAATTTGTCTGTTCTGCTATGGATGTTATCATCGTCATTACACTTTTAATATCTTGGGAAGCTTTCACCATATTTTGAGTTTTACTTGACATATTCTGAATAGAAGCGGTTATCTCTTCAGATGATGCGTTTATTTCACTTGCACTCGCAGCTAATTCTGTTGCCATATTAGCAGAATCAATACTTGCTTGGGATGTACTGCGAATCATTCTTTTTAGGTCTTCATTTATTTTAGATACTCGATACTCAAGTGATGAAACAATTCCTAATGCTAAATACATAGATGCTCCAAATACTCCTGAAAATTTATTAAAGTCAGCCACGAATGCATGATCAAAATTAAGTGCAAAATTTGGTAAAACACGTAATATAGCATTAAATAGTATTAGACAAAGAAATGCGTTTACTACGGATCTTTTTTTTAGGTATAATTTTACCATCATAAGAAAGCCAGACAAAATTACGATTAAAAAGATCACCAAAAATCCAAATATAGAAGAACTATCTATTGAAAAAGGTGCTGCTGCAGAAAATATCATAATAACTGAAAGATTGAACTTTCCTAATGATTTTCTTTTACTTTTAAAAAATTCATCATAATATTCTATAAAAACTGCAGTAGTATTCATCATGATAGCAAAAAGGGCTAAAATCATTTGAAGCGTACTTATCGCAGAAGGATCAGCCATTCCCGTAAAGGCTAAAGAAAGCATACTGATAGCATTTACCATGCAAGCGATTGACCAGAATCTCAAGTACTTATTCTTTTTCGATATTCTTAATAGAATAATGGTACTACTCATCAAAATTATTGCTTGACAGAATGATACTATATCAAAATTACTCATTTAGTTTACCACTTTTATTGTTGATTAATTATTTTGTGTTATAAACATCAAATAATATAATTTTTTTATAAATTTTTTTATTATTTTATGTTTTTCTATACATAATAACACAAATTATTTTTATTTCTTTGCTTCTTTTAGAATTTTTGCACAAAAAGAAAAAATTCAATAATAAAAAATGTTATATTTTGGAATCTTCAATTCTATAGCGTTATAACTATTATCTGGAATAAGATTGACTTGACAATTATTTT
>JAEOTH010000113.1 GCA_016839915.1 Promethearchaeota archaeon | reverse complement strand
TTATTATCGCAGTTATTACTTAAATAAATAGAGAAAGTTCCAGCATCATTAAAATTATTATTTATTATATTAGTAGTATTGATATCGTTATTTAACCAAATTCCATAAAAATAGCATTGAGTAGCAACATTGTTCTTGACTGTAATGTTATATGATGAATCTCCAATTAAGATTCCAGAACGTTGATTGATTTGAAAATGATTTCTTTCTATCGTAATATTATGGCATTTATTATACAAGAAAAGCCCTGCCCCATTAAAACCACCGTTAGTACACGTGTTATTAAAAATGATTCCTTTTGAACAATTTATGAGTTTAATTCCTCCAGCAAAATCAGGGTATATTCCTGCACCATTTGCATTCAATATTGTACAATTTCTTATGATAAAATACTCATTTTTAGAATTATTAATTAAAATTCCACTTCCTGTGGGAGAACCACTCGCATCAATCGTTACGTTTTCAATAATATAAATTCCATTTACAAGATTACACCATGGTTCTCCTTCTGTTGCAGACCAATTACCTGGAATTGCCCCATCAATATGAATGAAATTAACAGTATATCCTGCTGAGATTTGTGGATTACCTAAAAATGTTCTATAATCATTACTGGAATTAAATCTGTAGTTTAAAATTAGAGGGAAGATGAGCCAAATAATTAATAATATCCCAATTTTTTTTACTTTAAATTTCATATTCCTAATGTTAAATTTTATGTTGATATTAATTGGTAAGAAAACCCTGTATATAATGATATAGATATAATATTCCCCTTATTGAAATGCGATAAAATCATGCAAAGAATCCAAAAATTTTTTTTATAGAGTTTAGTAACTAAACATAATATGAAAAATAACTCAGAGCTAGTTAACAAAATTTTTGAGACTATTAGTAAACTAACATTTCTAGATAGAAGAAGAAAAATCACATACCAAGAGGTTCGACTTTATCCTTCAGAAATCCATCTATTATTGTTTATTTATCATATTCAAGATGCGAATGTAACAAAAATTGCTGAACGTCTTGGCTTGACTAAGGGTGCAATTTCTCAAACTCTCTCTCGACTTTATAAGAAGGGAATAATTTTAAAAAGAACTGAACCATCTAAAAAAAATCAGGTGCATGTTCAATTTACGAATGAAGGAAAGATGTTGATGGAACATGTAATTGAATTTAGGAATTCTCTTGAAACTAAATATTTAAATTTTTTAGAATCTAAATCAGATGAAGAAAAGCAAACAATTTCAGATTTTCTTGATACTTTAGTCTCAATAATGCATCACAACAATAATTGAGTATCATACAGTATTGTCTAAATTATAAAGAAAGGTTTTTAAACAATTATAATCTTATTCCTTTTAGTGTATAGATACTAAACACAGATAAATTCTAATTAAAAACTATAGAAGTAATAAATATGGATACTTCAAAATCAGAAAGATTAGTTCAAAGTTTTTTACAACATGAACCAAAGTATAAAAGAAAAATACAAGAATTTTCTGGAAATTTTAAAACTTCTCCAGAGAAAATCTTTCCTCTTTTATGTCCTGCTCGTGAAGCTGATTGGATCCCTGGATGGGATTCAGAATTAATTTATACAAAAACTGGTTATGCAGAAGACAAGTGCGTATTTCGCACTAATAAATCTAATTCTGCAGGCGAAGGTTTATGGACATTCACTGGATTCAAGTTAAATGAATATATTGAATTTGTAAGATTCCGACAGGATATATTGTTGCATTGTAAAATAAGCTTAACTCAAAATAAAAATGGAACTACTATGGTAACTTGGAAAACTATTTCAACAGCATTATCTGAAAAAGGAAATAAGAAAATTGAAAGCATGTCAGGCGATAAAAACCATAATCCCGTTCTTCATTTGATGGATTATTACTTAAAGAATGGAAAGATGATTTCAAAACTTTCATTTATTAAGAATAAGATACATGGTCAGCATTAATGATTCTGAGCTCCGAAATTATTTTTTTTACTATTATTTTTTTTTATTCCGGAATAATAATCGAATGATTTTCTTTTATTCAGTCTAAAACAATCTCCGTTTTATAGAGAATTTTAACAATTAATGCATCTTGCTACTTCTAAAACATTATAAAAGAAAAAAAAGAAGTAATAGAATTATAACTTATTCTTGTGTAGCTCGTTTTTTCATAAGTATATAAACACCAGCAATTACTGCGACTCCTCCGACTATAGAAACAATAACAATAGTTGTTATCACACCCGGGTCTAAACCGCTTGGAACGTTCTTGAGTACACTAACTTCTTCAAAGGCCACATTTCCTACAATATCAATAGCATAGAACCTAATAATAACACTTCCATCAAGTAAAGCATCCCACGCAGATTGGGTGATTATCCCATTTTCTGTAAAAGTATAATTATGTAATCCTCCATCAATCGTATACCACATCTCCCATACATAAATATCAACAACTTCTATCTCGAAAGTAGGAGCATCTCTACCGAATCTTTGCCCTTCTGAAGGTGAAACAATAGTTATCCTTGGGGCTCCATCTTCCGCTATAGGTAAGTAATTAACCATATCGGAAGGACCATCTATAAATGTATATGGGTTATCTACAATTCCATCACTATTAGCATCTGGCCCTGTGTGATTATCCCAGTAATTTCCAATTGTCGTGCTGTTCCACTTGTTATCAATTTTGATGACACTACCAAAATCAATCGCATGTTTTGCATTTTTCACAAAGAAATTTTCAGTAATAGTATTGTAATCACACTGTAATTCAAATTGTATCCCTGCATTCTCGTTATCTTTTGCAGTGTTTCCCGTGATATTATTATAATCACTATAATAAATACATATCCCGATACCGTTACCGTTTGCAGTGTTTCCCGTGATAGTATTATAATCACAGTCATAATAAATATTTATCCCGATACTGTTACCGTTTGCAGTGTTTCCAGTAATTGTATTATTATTACACAAACATAAAAATATCCCGATACTGTTACCGTTTGCAATGTTTCCCGAAACCGTGTTATAATCGCAATCGTATAAATATATCCCGTAAGAGTTGTTAGAAAAATTATTATTAACTATTGTTCCATTACTGGTATTCTCCAATTTTATTCCCACATTTGAAGGAACTGTCCCGGTATTATATATCGTACAATTCCTTATAATGAAATCAACGGCAGAACTTTCAATCAAGATACCACTTCCCGTAGGTGAACTGCTGGCATCAATAGTTACATTTTCGATTATGTAAACCCCATTATCAAAATAACACCACGGGTTGGAGCTTGCTATGCTTGCCCAAGTAGCCCCGGTAACATGGATAGAGGTTTCATTGTACCATCCCGATTGTTTCAGGCTTCCTTCATTTAGTTTTTGGTTATTATTTAGATTAATATTAAAATTAAGAATTAAAGGAAAAACAAGTCCTATTATTAATAAAAACACTAAATTTTTTGTTTTAGCTTTCATATTTTTATTCCTAAATTTTATTAAGATATTTATTGTTATGGTAATTCTCTATATAACAGTAAGCTTTATGTAAAAATACAATAAAGTTCTAATTAATCATTTTGCACCATTATTTTCTTTTCAAAAACCACTGAAAGTGAAGTAAAAAGAATATTAATAATAAAAGTTATTGACAACAATGTTTTAATTTGATCAATGATAGTTATATTTGGATTATTTTTGATTTTAAAAATCAAAAAGACTTTTGGATTTGTTTAACTACTCAGGAATAATAATAGAATGATCTTCTTTTATTCGATCTAATACAATCTCAGTTTTGACCTCTTCAACCCCAGGAAGGTTGCGGAGCTTTTCGATAAGACCCATGGAATCTGAATGGTTCAGGCATTTTGCCATAAGGAATAAGGTATATTCCCCTGTAACTACATACGCATACTTGATTTTTTCCATTTTTTCAATCTTGAACAATCTTTCTTAAGATACTCCATGCGTTTCATTAAATCGCTAATATTAGAATTGTCATTTAATTTTGATTATAACGCGGTTAGCATCTTTTTAAGCTGTAGTAATGAAAGTTCTGGTCGTTTGTTCTCATTCAGATAATCAAAAAAGAAATCGGCAAGAAGACATATTTGAGACTCTTCTAACATTTGTAGTTTCTTGTCGAATAAAATCCTATCGATGAAAGCTTGCTTGGATTTAAGTAGTATTAATGAATTATCAAGAAATTTGAAGAAATCTAATACCTTTTTTTCATTTTTTTATTGGCAATGGTAATATTAAAATTTAAATTATTTTTTTTAAAATTAATTCTAGAATTATAGTTGAACTATTTAATTATTTTTAAATGAAAAACAGTTACTGAGTTATGTGGCATAAATTTCGATCTGATCAAGGAGTAGTTGGGATCGGTATGGATGTAATAGACCGATTTGAAGGAAGTAAAGTTTGGGAAAAATCAATATCAGGAAAATATTATATACCTGAAACTTCAAAAGAATGTCCATACATGTGTGCTTATGTGATCACAGAATATCACAACGAACCTAGGATTTTTGTTAGATGTCATCTAGGGGAATTAGTAGGAGTGATATATAACACCGACAGGTTTGATGACATTCGCGTACCACAAATGAAAAAATTTGTTAATGATGCAGATTTTCGAAATAGTCAACATAAGAAATATAAAATCGCTCAGATGGATCTGAGAATAACAGAACCAGAAGTGTGGAAAGTTAATGAATTAGAATTTATTTCTGATATGTATCCAAAAGAAGTGAAATCTGAAGATTTTGAGAATCATATAAGAGAGGAAATTGAAGAAGGTATTGATTTTTATATTGCTAACTACGGATTTTCATATGATTCTTGGTAAAAATATAAATTTTTAAATTATAACATTTGATTCATTCATTAGATTCAACATTACTTAAAATTAAAAGATTCATTACATCGAAAGTTTAAATAGTCGAGAATCATGAAAAAACAACGTATTCTTGATATTTTATCAAAAAGAGAACAAGGCAAATGCCAGCTTTATCCAGATCGAGAGATATTCGAATTAGAGCGCATGTTATGGGATACAGACAATTACAAAGAGTGTTGGTTATGCAACCACTTTATGAACTACGAAGAATTCGTAGACACTAATATCAAGAAAATTCCAGAAGATCAATTACAATCAATGTGGGATTCATCGCTGGTTGGACTGATGTGTTGCACCTGTAACAATTTAATAACTCACATGGGTCGAAAAAAATTTGAACAGTTATTCACGATCGTTGATATCGCTCGAGATGTTTTAGAATCCCAAGAAAAAGAAATATTATTAGAAGGAATAGTAACAATAGATCAAATACTACAGCAAAACCCCGATGTAGCCCAAATTAAACACTACAGAACTAGAGATTACGCGAATAGCGACCCAGTTAGTTGTAACTCTGGGTGTTTAATGCTTTATTATTCGATAACAGAAGGTTTAAAAATAAGAAAACGGTTCGAAATAAGCGGTAAGAAGCAAGAAGTAGCGTTCGACGCTCTTGACGCGTTTTTTCTGCAAGCGATAGTAAAACAACTCCCACAATTCGCGCGGAAGCTCTATCTATTTGCGTACGTTCTACCCTTTAAAAAGCCCAGACTTGAAAAGTAACACTATTGCGTTATCAATTTAAAGGTTTTATAAATTAATCGCTTGGATATTTTGTTTTCGTTAAAACGCTTTTTAACCAAATCAAAAACTAAATATAACGTATTTCTTGATTCTTTATCATCAGAATATATATCTACAGTCAATTCTAAAACCCTTAATTATTTTTTCAGTTCATATTAAATCATTTCGAATTTTTTTGGATTTAATAATTGTTATTACGGTTTAATGTTTCTCCTGCTAAAGAGGGTCCAATACTAAGTGCTAGTGGAATGTGGGTATATAAAGAAACTTTAACTTTGCTGATAAAAAGAATTTAAATTCTTTACTTTCAATAATCCTTTCAATATTTTCTATTAGTTTTTCTCTATTTGAGATTTCTCCAAAATTAATGGGAAGAACATTATCAGAAAGATATAAAATCAAATCATTTATTCTTGGAAATTTTGTAATAAAATCCTGGAATGTAATTTTTGAATCAAAAGTTCTATTTATTTTTGCAGTCAGATCACTTTTAATTCTGTTTACAATTTCCCAATATGGACGATACTGAAATCTTTCACATTCTTCATACTCTTTGTAATATCCAATAAAATAATCCATGCAATTTGTTGGATCTATAACAATGGTTAAAATCAGTTTTGTTAAGAAATCTTCTGGAATTTTATAGGCGATTGAAATTGCCTTAATTATTTGATTTTTATATTCTATATATTCATTAAAATGGATTTCGTAATTCGCCCGTTCTCCAATTATATCAATAATTATTTTTGCCTTATTTTGAATCCTTTCATTTTTTTCACTTAAACTTCTTATTAGCAATAAAGAAATTTGTGTGGGGATTTTTGCTGCATTTAATTTATCAAAGAGAATTGTTTCTCCATATTCATCTGTCATTTCAGTCAAATAATCAAGAAATTCCTCACCCAAGAGGAATAAATCAAGAATCTCCTCGTCTGAAAAATATCTTATAAATGATTCCATAACATAGTTTATTTCTGAAATAAGATCTAATTCATACATTTCATATATTCCATCATGTAAGGTTCTGATGAACCCTCTATTAATATTTCTTTTAAAAATATTTGATAAATCCTGTTCACTTAAGTATTCTTCAAATATTTTATTTTCCGTATTTCTAAGATATTCTATAATTTTATTTTCATTTTTTGAGAAGATTTCTTCAAGCTCTCCCTTTTTAAAGCAACGCAAATATTCAACCAAAACATTTAATGGCAAATGACCTGTATTCACTAATTCAACAATTTTATTCTTAAGACTTCCCTTCCCTTTTGCAGGAATCATATATTTTAATTGATCATCAAGTGCTAAACATGGAATAAAAAAATGTCTAACCAAGCCTTCTGTTATTTTATCATTAGATTTGATTATAAGAATTGATTTTTCTAAATTTAAACTATCGATAGTTTTTAATATATTTGATATTAAGGCTTTAATAATATTAATACGTATATTAAATTGTCCTATTCCGTTAATAATAGATAAAAATTCCATATAAAAGATAATTTTTTCGAATTTTTCAAAATTATCGGACTTATCTATCTTATCAATCAGGAAAACAAAATTTTGAATAGTATTTTTAATTATTTCATAATTATCTTTAAGAATTTTAGTATTTTTAATTATTAGAACAAGTTTAGAAAGACATATTAAACCCAAATATTTATCTTCAATATCTTCAATGAAATTAAGCAGTTTAATAAAATTACTTGACCCTCCAGTCTCTTCAATTCTTGATAGAGTCATTTTAAAAACTTCAGTTTCCTTAATAACGGATAACAAATCAGAGAAAACACTTACTTTAAGAGCATTATCATCTAGTCCAATAATTTTATTTAAAATATCAGTAAATTTCTCATCAAGTAAGTATGTGTTTCTAATAGCATAAATCAAATTGGAAAACAATTCTTTTTTGCTATAACTATTATCTATTTTAATAATTGTGTTCAAAATAACAGTAAATTTATCTTCCAATAAATCTTTATTTTTAATTGCTAAAATCAAACCCCCAAAGATATAAACCGAAATTTGTCTATTAAATTCCGTATTTTCAATTATATTTAAAATATCAAAAAACTTTTTTTCTAATATATCTTTTATTTTGACTGCAGAAATCAAATTGGATAAAATTTGTATTTTATAATTGGCATCATCTATATTTTTAACTACATTCAAAAAATCAGTAAACTTATTTTCCAGCAAGTCTGTTCCTTTAATTGCAGAAATTAAATTTGATAACCCATTTTCTTTAGCAGAACTGTTATCCATTTTGTCAATCATATTTAAAATATCAGAAAGTTTTTCTTTCAAAAGGTCTGTTCCTTCAATTGCGGAAACAAATTCTTCAAAAATGTTTATATGAATATCATATTTTATTTTTTCAATTATTTTTAGAATTTGATTAAAGTATTTTTTTAATAAATCTGTTCCTGCAATTATGGAAATCAAATTTGATAGAAGATATCCTTTATGACTACTGACACCTAATTTATCAATGCTATTTAAAATTTTAGGAAATTTTTTTTCAAGCAAGGCTGTTCCTTCAATTACAGAAATTAACTTTAATAATCCTTGGTGTTTAGCAGAATTATTATCTATTTTGTCAATCGCATTTAAAATATCAATAAATTTCTCTTCCAGTAAAGATGTATCTATAATGGCAGAAAACAAATCATCAAAGATGAAATCGTTCATTGGTTTTTCATAATCTATTTTTTGAATTTTAATTAAGACTTCAGTAAATTTTGTTTCAATAAACGGATAATATGTCCTTTTTAAATTTGTATTTTTAATTGCAGAAATTAAATTTAATAAAGCCCGTACTCTATAGAAAACGTTCTGTATTTTTTCAATGATATTTAATATCTCCGCAAATTTATTTTCCAGTAAGTTTGTCCCTTTAATTGCAAAAATTAAATCGGATAAAGCCCTATCTTTGTAGTTAATCTCCTGTATATTTACAATGATATTTAATAGTTCCGTATATTTATTTTCCAGTAAGTTTGTCCCTTCAATTGCAAAAATCAACTTAGATAAAGCCCAAACTTTTTTTTCAACATTCTCTATTTTTTCAATGAAATTTAATAGTTCCTTAAATTTTTCTTCTAGTAAATTTATTCCTTTAATTTCAGAAATTAACTTAGATAAAACCCAAACTTTGTTTTCAACATTCTCTATTTTTTCAATGATATTTAATATCTCAACAAACTTTTCTTCCAATAGGTTTGTCCCTTTAATTGCAGAAAGTAAATTGTATAAAGCTCGAACTTTTTTTTCAACATTCTCTATTTTTTCAATGATATTTAATATCTCAACAAACTTTTCTTCCATTAGGTTTGTCCATTTAATTGCAGAAAGTAAATTGTATAAAACCCGAACTTTGGTTTCAACATTCTCTATTTTTTCAATGATATTTAATATCTCAACAAACTTTTCTTCCAATACGTTTGTCCCTTTAATTGCAGAAAGTAAATTGGATAAAACCCGAACTTTGGTTTCAACATTCTCTATTTTTTCAATGATATTTAATATCTCAACAAACTTTTCTTCCAATAGATTTGTCCCTTTAATTGCAGAAAGTAAATTGGATAAAGCTTGAACTTTGTTTTCAACATTCTCTATTTTTTCAATGATATAGAATATCTCAACAAACTTTTCTTCCAATAGGTTTGTCCCTTTAATTGCAGAAATTAAATTGGATAAAGCTTGAACTTTGGTTTCAATATTCTCTATTTTTTCAATGACACTCAATATCTCTGTAAATTTATTTTCCAGTAAGTCTGTTCCTTTAATTGCAGAAAGTAAATTAGATAAAGCCCAATCCTTATAGTCTATATCCTCTATTTTTTCAATGATATAGAATATCTCCATAAATTTTTCTTCCAGTAAGTTTGTTCCTTTAATTGTAGAAAATAAATTGGATAATCCTTTTTTTTTAGAATAGTTATTCTCTATTTTTTCAATGATACTCAATATCTCTGTAAATTTATTTTTCAGTAAGCTTGTACCTTTAATTGCAGAAATTAAACTGGATAAAGCCAGAGCTCTATAGTGTATATCATCTACCTTTTCAATGATATAGAATATCTCCATAAATTTATTTTCCAGTAAGTTTGTCTCTTTAATTGCAGAAATCAAATTGGATAAAGCCCGTACCTTATAGTTAATATTATCCATTTTTTCAATGAAATTTAATATCTCTTTAAATTTATTTTCCAGTAAATCTGTTCCTTTAATTTCAGAAATTAAATTAGATAAAATCCGTAAATTGTAGTTAATATCAGCTTTTTTATTGACATAGTTATTCTCTGGTATGTTCTCAATCGTTGATAAAAGATTGGAAAATACATGTTTAATTCTCGAAGAGTAAATCTCCATCAGATTAGTTCCTTTCATCGAAGTAAGTAATATAAAAAACATATCACGCTTATACCGAGCATCTGGCATTTTCTCAACCGTAGATAAAAGATGAGGAAATATAACTCTTAATTTTTCTACATCTAAATAATTCAAAAATTTTACTTGCATGAGATAAGTTACCACAGGAGCATACTCACTCTCAATTCGTTTAGCGATTTCCTCCTTTAACATGCTCTTAGCTAATGGATCACCACAATCCGTCAGTTTTTTCAAAAGCGGAAAGACTAAATTTCGATGCAATAATCGAGTATTATAATTATTCTCTGCCCAAACTTGTAAATTACTGCAATGCCCCCAAAACTCGGTTTCAGGGTCTATACTATGCAATGATCTTTCAAGAGAAGCATCTAATTTCTCTGCAACTTCGTCGATTGACTCAATTTCATCAAATGTGCTCATTTTTTCAATAGGGATCTCTAATAGTAGAAATTTGCATTGCCTAAACAGGTGATCCTTTACGTAAATATTAGTTTTTCCACGTTCCAACTTCAATGTAATATATTCATTAACCTTAAATTCTTTCTGAATGGCTTCTATATCAAGATTATTTTTATCTTCAACTAATGCGAAATTATAATGTTCTTTGTAAATTTTGCCTTTTGTATGATAACGCCTACACTCTCTGCAGTAATAGGGCTTATTTTTTGTCGGTGAAGAATAATTTTCTCGATTTCCCTCAGCCATAATTAAAATCTAAAAAATTTTATTGGAATAAATAAAGAGTGTAGAATATTAAGTAGAATATTAAGTAGACCTCTTTATTTATATGATATTGAATTTTAACTTTTGTCTTATTATTATAATAGATAATTACAATAATAAATTATTACAATTTGGTTTAGTATATTTTTAAAAAGATTCTCTTAGAATAGATGGTAAATTTTTAGATTAAGATTTTGAGGTTCTTATAGAGAAAATCATATTTATTACTTGATTTATGATTTTTTATTCTTCTTCTTCTTCGGGGATAATTATAGAATGATCTTCCTTTATTCGGTCTAGAACAATTTCAGTTTTAACTTCATCAATTCCAGGAAGATCGCGGAGATTTTGAATAAGTTTCATAGAATCTTTGTGATCCATGCATTTAGCCATAAGGAATAAGGGATATTCACCCGTAATTACATAAGCATATTTGATTTTTTCCATATTTTCAATCTTTGTCTTAACATCTTTTAAGGGATACGAGGCATTTACTCTTAATGAAGCCATAACCATCTCTTGATATCCCAATTCTCTACAATCTATTAATGCAACATACTTTTTAATATAATCCTTCTCAAGGCGTTGCAACCGGCTTCTTACAGCAGTTTGACTTTTTCCTACTAAGTTAGATATCTCTTTTATTGTTATTTTGGCATCATTTTGGAGAAGATCTAAGATTTGTTTATCAATTTTATTTATATTATCAACAGTCATCTATAAAATCATCTTTTTTCAAAATTTTGAATTTAATTTGTGTATATTAAATAATAATTAGTTTTTAAAGTATATAATTTTTTTCACTATTTTAAGTTTGATCATTAGAATTATTCGCTAGTTTGATCTATGTTTTATAGAAAAAAAAACTATGGTTTAAATATAAGTTCATATTTTTAATCTATAATGAGTATCAATTTTAAATTAATGTGATACCATAAGTAGAAAAAATAAACAAAAAAACTAAAAAAAGTGAAAAAAATGGTTGATAAAACATTTGACTATACTGGTTTAAAGTGTCCGATGCCTGTTTTAAAAACAAAGAAAGAATTAAAAAACTTAACTTCTGGGCAAGTTATAGAAGTAATCGCTGATGATGTCGGAGCTAAGAAGGATATTCCAGCTCTTCTCAATAAAATTGGTGACGAATTAGTAGAAGTTCGAGAAGATAATGGAAACTTGATTTTTGTAATTAAGAAGGCTTAAAACACATTATACGGAGTAAGGAAATAAATATGTCTAAATATGTTTTCTTTATTAGCACGGAACCTTACAAATATCAAGCTGTAGATTCTCTGATAGAAATAGGAAACGCCGCAATAAGAAAGGGGCATGAAGTAACTGGTATTTTTTTCTTTGGAACTGGTGTTTATAATCTTAAAAAGGATATTAGTTGCGGAAGTACTATAAGAAACATCCCAGAGAAAATTGAGAAATTTTCTAAAGAGAACAACATTCGTGTCGCAGGATGTAGCACATGGGTAAGTATAACAGGGCTGAAAGAACCAGAATTCATTGAAGGCGCATCTGAAGAAGGATTAGGTGATTTTTCAGATTGGGCAATTGAAGCTGATAAATTAATTGTATTTGGAGCTGGAGGTTAAGAATTATGGTAGAATCTGTGGTTATAATAAGTGATCAATCGCCTATTGGGAGAAATTCGGCAGTTGAAGCTATTAGAATTGGTTCAGGATTCACGGCACTTGGAGAATTCATTGACTGTAAAATTGTGTTTATGGGGGACGCGGTGTACTTGTTCAATAAAAATTGCGATCCTGAAGCAGTAGGAATGGATCCTTTAGCAGAAGTATTAGAAATGGCTGATTTATCGGATTTAGAAGTGTACATCATTGAATCTGCTTTAAAGGATGCGGGATTAACAAAAGAAGATATGATTGAGTATGAAAATTTGAAATTCATTGGATATGATGAATTAACAAATTTAATTGATAATGCAGATGTGTCTTTTAGATACTAGAGGGGGAAAAAGATGTCAGAAAATCTTGATATGATATATTTGTTTGGATATAGTGGAATGACAGGGAATCAGCTACAAAGAGTATTACCGATTGTAAAAAGTCAAATTAAAAAGAACACAAAACTTGGATTAGTTTTAATTCATGATGGCGTAATCGGGATTACTAAAAAAGGAAAGATACCAAAAGAAATGGAAGAACTCCTCAGTTTAGAGGTTGAAGTATTTGCAATGAAATCAGATATGAAAGCACGTGGTATTGCTCCTGAATACGTACATGACAAAATTAAATCTATAGAATATGACGATCTAATAGATATTATTGATGCTACACCAAAAGTGATATCTTGGATGTAGCAAAACAAGAAAATCAAAATCAAAAAATTTTTTGATAAAACCTGGGTAAACCCGGAAAATTAATAGAATTAAACAAAAAAAAGGAAATTTCCTAAAAAAAAAAACAAAAAGATATTAAAAAAAAGGTGATAAAATGACTGAAACAGAAAAAAAAAGTGGCATTAAAAGCACTAGTACTCCA
>JAEOTH010000112.1 GCA_016839915.1 Promethearchaeota archaeon | reverse complement strand
TGCTTTAGCTTTAAAAATTGAAATTCCTTGATTTATTGGAGGAGTGTTCTTATGTTTTGCCACATAATTTAACTTTACACTTTCTTTTAGTTCTCTCACACCTCCCATTAGTTTTGTACTATGTTCAACAGTAAAAAGAATTCCTATATCTAATTCAATTGCAATGCTAGCTAAAAGTCCATTAATTCCGACAGAATCAATATCCATGAGTTCTACTACATTTGAAACTCCAAAAAACATTGGTAATTCAAAAGCTTTATATTTATTTTCAATAACTTTCTTTTTATATAAAAAATAAGCTTCCAAAGAGTTGCAAATTCCGGGATTAATTGGTGTTTCTAATAATGGATCAGCTATTAATTTCTCAAATCCATTGTTTAATAATCTCTTTGTTAATTTAAATAAATTTTTAACTCGAGTCTCGGGATCTTTAGGAAAATAGGCTTCCTTAACATTAGTGGGGAGTATAACAATAGGAATGTTTTTAGGGAGATTTAACATTTCTTCATAATTGCCGAGGTCTAAACTTAGAATGAGGTCAATATTTTCATCTGCAGCAGCATTTATCTCTTCTGGGACCATTGAATCGATACTTATCAAAACATCATGTTTGGACCTAATTAATTTGATTATCTCTTTGATTCTTTTGGGGTTTTGCTTATTAGATACGCATCCAATATCTATAACTTCAGCTCCAGAATTGATATAATGCTTTGCTTTTTTAAGAATATGCTCATTGCTTTTTTCAGTACAATTAACTATCTCAGCAATTATAGGAGGTGGCATATTCCTTCCAATTATTATATTAGATTTTTTTTCATTAAGGTAATATGTATGAGAGCCTAGCTTGTTGTTAGCCAATTCTAATTGCTCCTTTACAATTTCTGAAAATACTTTTTTTCCTGAAATCTCTAATAATCTATTTGCCGGTATTGTATTAGATAATCTGATACTTTCTAAATTTTTTAATGTAACAGGTAAATCAGAAGCAAATTCAGGTCCTTTTCTAATATTTATTGAAAATTTTTCTTCTAAATTAGTAGAATCCCACTGGACAAAGCCAGGCAATAATATCAAATCATAATTAGAAATTTCTATCTGTTCTAAAATATTAATTGTTATAGATTCTGTAAGAAACGCAGAAATAGATATTGGTGCTTTTATAATATTTATCTTATGCTCATTTACGTGTTTAACTATCTTTTCTATTATATCATAACTTTGCAGGCCAGTAATTATAAGAATTCTAATCTAAATCACTTATCAGTTTTTCTTTTTCGAATGGAATAAAAATATCATCTAAAATAGAACCATAAGCTTCTTTAATTTTTAAATTATTAATAATTGATTCGAATCTACCACCTAATATTCCATTGGCAATAAAGGCTGCTCCTTGAGCAGCACGTTTTGCTATTTGACTAAAAGAATTCATTATTCTTACAGGGGCAACATCATTTAAACCATGGATCATTTTCTCTCGAATATATGCTAAATTTGATCCTCTCCCCGCCAATAATACTTCTTTAATTTTTTCTTTGGATGAAAATGACGAAGATATTCCAAAAACAGCTTTTTTCACGCTTGATAAATAAGCTTTTAGAGCAACCTTAGTTTGTTCATCCTTCTCGGCTAAAAGTGTAATTTCTTTCAAACTCAAATCGGAATAGCCAGAAATATAGGCTACTCCACCTTTATATATATTTTTTTTATGAATATTTTTAATTAGATAGGCTAATTCTCCATCAAGACTGCCACAAGCTCTAAATCCCATTATATTACTTCCTCCAATTCCGTCAATAACTTGACCATTTTCAATTGCCAAAACTGCTGTAAACCCATAACCTATCTCAACCATAATAAAATTTGTATTTTCTGGACTAGTTATAAATCTTTCCATCTGGTCTTTAATTCCAGTAACAGCAGTGCAAATTTTATCAGCGGTACCCATATCAATTTTATTAATTTTTCGATACCTTGGAACAGTAGGTAAATGCTTAACTCCAGGTACAATGATGCCAGGTATCTTTTGAGCTTTAATTAGTCTTAAGACCTCACCAAGTCCAACTAATTTGTTTTTTTCTTTCTGATCGAATTTCAATAATGTAAAAAAAATATCTTGCTCTGTTAACTCTTGTACATCTTTTAAAGGAAGTCCAAACCCACTTGGAGCAACCATTAGATCAATATTTTTTACAGAATTAATTATCGTAATAGCTTTCTGAGGATTAGCAATTAGTTCTTTAGTAGGTAAAGATGTGTCAAGAATTGTTTTATTATCTTCCAAACCGAAGAAATCCCATGATAAACTACCGGGATCTATGCCTAGAACTCTATAAATCATTTCAAAGAATAAATATATTAATACATTTTAAAAGATTCTATAATTCTTTTTATATTCTATTTATTTTTAATAATTGCATTTAACTTATGATGTTTTTAGAAATTAACTCGAAACTATAAAAACTGTGATAATTTTTAATAATTTAACCTAAACTTAAAATCTTATACTAAGTTGTAAGAAAGTATAAGAAGAAAATTAATTATAAAAGTGGTGAAAAAAGATTTTTGTTAAAGTATTTGTATGTAAGATATGTGGGGAAGCATATATTGGAGAAGAAGCACCAAGTCGATGTCCTTTTTGTGGAGCATTTAAAAAATATTTTGTAGAATCGACAGAATATGATGATACTGGTGCATGGGATGTTGAATTAAATGAAAAAGATAAAGCAAATGTGGAGAAAGCCTTAGAAGTGGAGATATCCAATAATATTTTTTATAAATGCGCTAGTAAAAAAGTCCCAGAATTAGATGGCCAAAAGATATTTAAGATACTTGCCAAGGTTGAAATGGAACATGCAAGTGTTTGGAAGAAGATTTTAAAGCTAAATAAAGTCGAAATTCCTAAATATGATAAATGTGCTGCAAAATACAAACCTAATCTGGAAGAATCACATAGTAGAGAGGATAGAGCAATAAAATTCTATGGTCAAGCTGCCGCTGAAGCTGAAAATCCTCGTGTGAAGGAGATATTTGAAGCTTTCGTAGAAGTTGAAACAGACCATTTACATCTCTCAGAAGCAAGGTTAAAATAAATATGTTTAAAATTGAAAACCTTTTTTTCTCTTTTTATTTTTATTTATTGTAAGGAAAACATATTTCCTCCTACAGACATTTTTGGGTAAGTAAGATGAGTGAAAAAATGAATGTACTTCTTTTTATAACAGATCAACATCGGGCAGATCACTTGGGATGTTATGGGAATCCTGTAGTAAAAACACCAAATATAGATAAATTAGCAAGTGAAAGCGTATTATTCACAAACTCCTTCACTGTTTGTCCTATGTGTATGCCAAATAGAGCAACTTTACTAACTGGATATTATCCTAATGTTCACGGAGTAAGAAGTAATGGAATTAATCTACCCCTGGATGTTCCTACTATAACTCAGACTCTTGTAAACAGAGGATATCACACTATTGTTATTGGAAAGACACATTTTAATTTTAATACTCCCCCTTATAATCCAAAAATGAAATCTGCTGAAAATTTCGATGATTGGAAAGTAAAGAATCCCAAAGGTAATCATTTAACACATGAAAATTTCCCTATACCCTATTATGGATTTGAAGAGGTAAATTTAGTGATAGGACATGGCCCTCTCTGTTTAGGTCATTATTATGATTGGTTAGAAGAAAGATCACCCCATCTAGCAAGGAGAGTGATAGAGGAATATCAGACAACTATTCCAATTTTCTATGTAGATTATGAAAGTTTTATTCCAGAAGACCTTTATAGTACTAGATATATTCAAAATCAAACTATTTCATTTTTAGAAAGATATGCTAACGGTGATTATGGAAATAAACCTTTCTTCTTACAATGTTCCTTTCCAGACCCCCATCAACCCGTTGGTCCACCTGAAAAATATAGAGATATGTATAAACCAAATGATATAGAACTACCAGATAATTTCAATGATATGACCAATCTATATAAACACCCTTATTTGAAAACTCATATGGAAAATCCACCAATAAGAGGAGCGATGCTACGCGAGGAAACGGGAGAAAATGTAAAAGAGTTTATTGCCTTGACGTATGGATCTATCACTATGATTGATGATGCGGTTGGCCAAATTTTAGCTAGACTAGATAACCTTGGATTAACGGATAATACAATAATAATTTTTACAAGTGATCATGGAGATTTTATGGGAGAGCATGGAATGATCTTAAAAGGTCCTGCACCTTTTAATGGTCCACTACAAACTCCATTAATCTGGAAGGTGCCAGGATTGACTAAACCAAATGTATCAGACTCTTTACTTAGTTCTGTAGATATTCCAAAAACCATTCTTGATTTATTAAAAATACAGGAACGTTATAGACCTCCTGGCATGCAAGGCTATGATATGACTTCAGTATTACAAGATCCTTCAAAGAAATTGAGAGAATGTATCTTAATTGTAGAAGATGAAGAAGTTGGTCCAAAAGGCCCTTTATATACAAGAGTTTGTCATTTAATTGTTGAAGACTATAAATTAACAAAATATCAAGAAGTCCCAGAATTTGGGGATATTTTTGATCGTAAAAATGATGCTCAAGAAATTAATAATTTGTGGGATAAGGATAAAGATTTAAAACTAAGGTTATTAGATAAATTAATCCATGAATATTTAACCACTAGAAGTAGATTCCCGATAAGACAAGGTGGTACATAAATATTTAATGTTTATTTCTAGAATGTTATTTTTGATAATTTAAAATTTTATAATTGAATTCACGTTATTTAAATTAGACCAAAAAATTTTTCAGTTCAATTTGAATAATAATTATGAGCTGTATTAAATGAGTAAAATTAATGGTAATGATATTTCTCAAAACAAAGAACCAAAATTTTCGATAGCAAAACCTCATGATCTTTCTCCCCGTTCTCAATGGCTTAGAGAATATTACTTTAAGGGAGTGGAAAGAGAATGGAATAATCAGTATATGCCATTTACCACTGGAACTGATTGGGATCTAATTTTTGAGGAAGGTAATTTGTATATAGTACCTGAGTCTTACTTATATTTAGGAAATAAAGGTAAAGGAGCTATAGAAAGCTCAATGAGATCCATGGCTCCGACTATCAAATTACCTGATAGTTTTTGGGAATCAACCCTTCCAGAACGTAGAGTTATCTTTTTTGAAAAAGCAATGTTGGATTATACTCCACAAGAAATTATATCCGATAATGATCTAATAGCAGGAGGAAGATTCCAAACACAATTAAGTAAATGTTTTACAGAAAAAGAAGCTAAGAAATTTTGGAAGGAAAATTTGAAGAATCGAAAGGCAATTTTTAAATTTCATAATTCTGGTTTTGGGAATTTAGGTGCTATTGGAGGACATCTCATTCCTGATTATGAGACAATAATTAAAAAAGGGTTTAAGGTTGTATATGGAAAAGCGAAGAGTAAGTATGAACAACTAAGTCAAAAAGAAAAGAAAGGCCCTAAAGGTCAGGAACTTAGAGCAATAATAAGAGCAGCAGAAATCCCTAAAAAATTAGCAAAAAAATATGCTGAAGAATGTAAACACTTAATAGGAGAAGCTTCGACCCCAGAAAGAGCTAAGGAACTTGAACAAATGGCTCAAAACTTGGAACGTGTTCCTTGGGAGCCAGCGGAGACATTTTGGCAAGGAGTTCAATCGCTCTGGTTAATCCACATGTTAACTATTGCAGAAGAATCTTATCCTGGAGCAGGAACATCATTTGGTAGAACAGATCAATATTTATGGCCATTATATAAAAAAGATGTTATTGATGAGAAGATTATTACAAAGGACTTTGCAAAGGATATTTTGGGTAGTTTTTGGTTTCATTGTAATACTATTTATGATGCTCAAATAATGGTTGGAAGGCAAGGGATTACATCTGGTTTTGGTCAATTAATGACATTATCTGGTTGTGACTCTAATGGAGAGGACCTTACCAATGAATTGACCTATATAATTTTAGAAGTTATTGATGAATGGTCTCCAATTTTAGAACCGAAACCAAATGTTCGTTTACACAGAAATTCTCCTGATAGGCTCTTGAATATAATAGTTGAGATGATTTCACGGTCTCAAGGTGCCCCATTTTTAATTAACTTTGATGAAAGGGCTATAGCAGGATTACTGAGAGAAGGTATTCCAAAAGAAGATGCTTGGAATTATGCATGTGTTGGATGTTTGGAAAATACTATGCAAGGGAATGATCGTTCTGGTACAGTAAATTGCAATCCAAACTTAGCTAAGAGCATTGAAATGACGTTATGGAATGGGAAGAATATGCCTGGGAACATTAAGAAACCTTGGGCGAAAAAAGGAGAACAGTTTGGCCCAAAATCAGGAGATCCTGAAAAATTTACAACGTGGGAGGAATTCTGGAATGCTTGGAAAGAACAAATTAAACATATTATCAAATACACAGTAAATATATATAATATGTCTGAAGAAATTCGTGCTAAATACATTCCAACGCCATATGTATCAGCTTTAGTTCGAGGATGCATTGAAAAGGGTTTGGATGTAAGAAATGGAGGTCCTGAACTCCGTTTTATTACAATTGAAGGTGTTGGGTTTGCAACAACGGTAGACTCGTTATTAGCAATTAAAAGACTTGTCTATGACGAGAAGAAATATAGCATTTCACAGATAAAAGATGCCCTACTCCACAATTTTGAGGGAGATGAATACATAGTCATACAATCAGTATTAAAAAATAAAGCACCAAAATATGGAAATGATGCAGATGAAGCTAATGAAATGGCTAGGAAAGTAATGGAAATTTGGACTGAAGAAACTTGGAAATACAAGACGCCTACTGAATTCCAATTCCGACCGGGTATGTTATCTTGGAATTATTGGGCTGGAGCAGACGCAGGTCTTACAGTAGCAACTCCAGATGGTAGGAAAGCTGGAACATTTTTATCAAATGCAATTTGCCCTACTAATGGAGTAGATAAAAAGGGTCCTACTGCTGTTACTAATTCAGTTGGATTTGCAATTGGTGGGAAAACACCCCAAGGAGAATATATTAATTATCTTCCTAATGGTGCAAGTCATACAATAACATTTAATCCAAGTATTCTCAGAGATCCAGAACATAAAGATAAGTTTAAATCATATCTAAAAGGATATATTGAAAATGGTGGAACTTGTTTACAAGTAAACATGCTAGATGCTGATTTGCTAAAAGATGCTCAAAAACATCCAGAAGAATATCCAAATCTGTTGGTTAGAGTAACAGGTTATAATGCATATTTCACAGCAATAGGGAAAGAGCTTCAAGACGAAATTATAGCTCGAGAATCTCATAGAATGTAAATTTTATTATATTTTCTATATTTTTTTTTATTAGGTGACTCAATTTAATGATCGATTTAGTTCAAGGATTTATATTTGAAATTCAAAAGATGTCAACAGAAGATGGGCCAGGTATAAGAACAACAGTATTTTTCAAGCAATGTCCTCTAAGATGTATATGGTGTCATAATCCAGAATCAATATTGAAAGAACCACAATTAGAATGGATCAAACATAAGTGCATTGGATGTAGAACATGTATAGAAATTTGTGAATATCAAGCATTATCGTTTAATGAAGTGGGATTACAAATTGATAGAGAAAAATGCAATGGTTGTGGAAAATGTGCAGAAGAATGTCCTAGTACAGCTTTACATATATTTGGAGAGTGGTGGAACTTAGAAGATTTATTTTATGAAATAAATAAAGATAAAATATATTATATTGAGTCTAATGGTGGTATAACGGTATCTGGTGGAGAACCAACTGTTCAATCTGATTTTATTCTACATTTTTTAAAAAAATGCAAAGATAATGGCATTTCAACAGCCTTGGATACTTGTGGGTATGCGTCACGAAAAACTTATGAAAAATTATTACCATATGTGGATTTAATTCTTCTAGATCTTAAAGAAATTGATAGCAAAAGACATAAGGAGTATACTGGGGTCCTTAATAATTTAATTTTAGAGAATGCTATTTGGATTTCGAAAAATATAGAAAAAAATAATAAAAAAATGTGGATAAGAACACCTATCATCCCAGGATTTACTGGTACAGATGAAAATATTAGAGGTATTGGTGAATTTATAGTAAATAAATTAGAAAATATTCCTAAACGTTGGGATCTTTTAGCTTTCAATAATTTATGTACTGCAAAATATGAACGATTAGATATGGATTGGCCTCTTAAGAATCGTTCATTGATATCCGAAGAAGAAATGGAGCATTTTCTACAAATAGCTAAATCCACTGGTGTCAGAAATGTAAGATGGTCTGGTTTAACTAAAAAGGATAATAGTTATGTTAAAGATGAAGGTAAAGAATTAAAACCATCAACATGTTAAATAAAAAATAATAATATATATTTAAGAAATTGGAAATAGTTGTACAATTATGGGTAATAAAAAAAAATTTTATGAATGGTCATCTGGCGCTTCAGAAGAAGTAATTCAATTCACTCAACCTGGAATGATGTTGAAATTGATAGGAACTATAGATGAGAGGGGATGGCCTCATATTACATTTATAGCAATGAATCGGATAATAGATAAAAATCAAGTAGTGTGGGGCGCGTTCTCGGAAGGAACTAGCAAGAAATATGTAAAGGAGAACCCTAAGCAAGGAATATTATATATGACTGCCGATATGCCGTTCAAATTTCTTCAAGTTAAAGTAGATTTCAATCATACAACGACAGAAGGAAAAGACTTAGAGTTTTTTAACAGTTCTGATTTATTCCGATATTTTACTTATTATAGGGTTCATACAGCATATTACAATAATATAGTGAAAGTTTCTCCGATTAGAAATTTACCATTATTTGGTATCGTTAAAGGAATTATAAAAAATATTATAGGGAAAGGTGGAGCAAAGACGAAACTTAATGAAAAACGTTTAAATGTAATAGGTTATGATTTATTTACCGTTACTATTGGTATACGTGCAATTGGTTATATTGATCCTTCAGATGGCTATCCAATTATAATTCCTTGCATCCAACTTCAAGCGGCAGATCATAATAGGTTAGTTTTCCCTCCTTCTGTCTTAAAAGAAGATTTATACAAAATTCCAGTCAATTCGAAAGTCGCGGTCTTTGGAATGAATTTCGATTTCGCGAACCAAGTAGTAAAAGGTACATATACAGGTTTTAAAAAATTTAGAGGAGTTAAATTTGGGGTTATCGAAATTGAAGAAATCTATAATAGCTCTCCATTAGTTGTAGGTAAAATTTATCCTGAAATTGAAACATTACCTAAAGTAACAAAATTTGAATTGTAATTTTAAAAAGAAAATTGGAAATTAAAATATAAGATTTTTATCCTTTCTTATGACTTTTAATCTAAAACATTTTGGTCTGAAGAGAGGTTATTTATATGAAATAATAGCTACTACTTATTCCATAACTGACGATGGATTAGCAATCAAGCCTCATGCTGCTTGTATGGGTATTAGAGTGATAGAGGGAGAGCAAATACAAATATCGCCTTTCTATAGCACGACTACTTATAAAAATTTGAAGGAACAGAGTATTGTTGTCATTAATTTTATTGATGATGTATTTATATTTGCGTTAGCCGCCTTAAAGGAACCTGAGTCTCCTATAGGATTAATTGACATTCCTTCAGAATTTTACGATTTCAAACATTTATCTTCTCTTGCGATGGATATACCCTATATAAAGAAAGCATGGGGAATTTTAATAGGTAAAGTTTCAAAAGAATTTCAAAATAATAAAATAGATGATTTAGGCGAGGTTTTAATACCATTATTTAAATTAGATGTTATTTTTACTGAAAAATTTCAAGAATCTCATAAATTATTTAATCGAGCAGAAAATCTAACTTTAGAGACGATCATTTTAACAACTCGTTTAAAGGTTGCAAAAGATAATAACCCAGCTCTTTTTTCTAAAATTAATGAAAGAATATTAGATTATATTAGAAATATTAAAAGATTTGGAAAGAATCAAGAAGCTTTAAAAGCTATAAAATTAATCGAAGACTATATTAATCACTTCTCATGAATCTTCTCAATAAACATCAGTGGATATTCTAATTGATCCACCCATTCCACTTTTGCTATTACTTGTATTGATTCATATTCGATAACCAATTCAACTTGGATCATTTTCCCAGTTATTTCATCATAATCATATTCAGATTCTTTGGTACCTGAAATTTCTTCTCTGCTTAAATGAATTTTCACGGACTTTACATAAGGTTGACAGGAAATGGCTGATTCAATACCTCTTTCAATAGAATTAATTATATTTTCATTATTACGAACGGGGATTCCACAAAGAATATGATATAAGGCACCTAATTTAATACCTGTTTCAAAACAAGCTCTTTCTCTATCACTTAAATCAGATGAAAAATAAATATTTTCATTAATATTAGGCATTTAATCTCAATCTAAAAATTCTATTTTTGCTCCAGTATTATTAGGTTTACAAATATAAATATGACCTCCTCCATTTTTTTGACTCTTTTGAAGTTCTCTTAACAGTGTTTCTGCTTCTAAATCTGATTCTACAATGCTAACAACACTTGGGCCAAAAGAAGACATCCCATAAGCTTTTAATCCATAATCTTCAAAAAATTTTATAAGATCTTTGACGATCTCATGTTGTAGTTCAATTTCGATTTTTTTAAAGCCTATGCTCTGAATTCTTCTCAATCCTTCTCCAAAGCATTTTAAATCATTTTTTATAATACCAGGCAAAATTTTCATTATTACTTGGTGTGATACTTCATTTACTTCATTAGTTGGTATAGGAGCATAATTTTGAAATACACTGATTTCTTCATCACCATAAGCACCTTTTTTTACATTAGGTATAGCAAGTACAAATCTCCAATTTTCCGGTATATTATGCCTAACGATTGTTAATGCTGGATTTGCTGAAGTTGAAGCAGATGAGGGTAAAAATGTTTCTTTCTCTTTACCACATCCAAAATCATGCCCGCCATCTAAAATAAAACCTCCTGATTTAAAACCTCTCCAACCAACTCCCGAAGTACCACCCCTTTCTACTAATTTTGTTAAATCTTTATGAGTCAAATGATTAAGATTCTTCAATTTCGTTATTGCTGTGGCTATAGCTAAAGATAATTGAGTTTTCGAGCCCAATCCCACATGTGAAGGAAAGTATCTTTTAAGGTTGAAATGAAAGTTTTTATTGCTAATATTATATCTTTTAAATACCTTTGAGGCTATTTCATTAATAACCTCAATTGATTCTCTATAATATTTATGAGCTTCAATTTTAAATTCTTTAGCGCTATTAGAAGCTTCGAATACAACGTTTGGACGATCTAACATAAGACCAATTCCACCATCTACTCTACCAGTATATCCATTCTCGTCTATTAAAGAAAAATGGATGCGACAAGGGGTTGTTATCCTTAAAGAAGTCATATATATCTTTTCTATCTAGGAAACTCTACACTATAAATAAGAATTTTCAAAATAATTTAAATCTATTATATACTTTTATTCATAGTTTTTAGAATATTAGAAGATTTAATGTTGGTGTAATAAATATGTGTGGTATCTTTGGGGTCGTTGCAAAAAAGGGAGATATAGCCAAGAAATTATTGATAATAGCAAGAAGATTACAATACAGAGGCTATGATAGTCTTGGTTTAGCTACATATCTAGATGGCGAAATCGATCTTAGAAAAGATAT
>JAEOTH010000111.1 GCA_016839915.1 Promethearchaeota archaeon | reverse complement strand
GATATATTGGAATTGGTTGTATGGAAATAATCTCATGGAACCGAAAGCATTTATTCATTTTTTACTTCTATTACCAATACTAGTTTTTATTATGTATTTGACTGCAATTTTAGTATCCTTAATCTTTGCAAAATTAATTCTGGTGATTATTAATCTTTTTCATAAACCACGAGAAGGTGTGTTTTTAAGATATCCTTCAGATAAAGACTATAGATATTGGAGTCTTAGAAGCACTATAAAAAAATGGCCAATATGGTTATCCCATAAATTTCCTTTTCCTTTTATGGACAATATATGCTCAAAAATGTTTGGTATAAAAACTGAATATTCTAACTCTTTATTTGCTGGGTGGGTTGATACTGAATTCATAGAATTTGGTAAAAACGTCGTAGTTGGACAGGGTGCTGTTGTACAATCAGCTGTTATTGTAGGAAATTTATTAATCATAAGAAAAACCATCATTGAAGATAATGTAATGATCGGTTCCCAAAGTGTAGTTATGCCTGGAACGCATATGAAAAAGAATTCTGTCTTAGGAGGACATTCTATGACTACAGTAGGGCAAGAAATCGAGGAAAGTTGGATTTATTTAGGTGCTCCAGCAAAAAAATTCAAAAAAAATGTATTTTTTGAAGATGATTTGGAAGAAATAATTGAACAACAACTTAAGGGCAAATTAGAATCAGATGTCCAATACGAAGATTTGTATACTATACGAAAAGATAAACAAACTGAAATTGAATAGCACAATATCTTATTCTTGTTTTTTGAAATTAATATTTAATTTTTTCTTTTTTTTCCACTCATCCTACGATTTTCAATCTGAAAATTTTTAAATAGTCAGAAGTATATACAAAAGAAACAGATAAGAAAAGCATTTCAATAAGAAATAAATCGTTTTTGTTGAAGTAAAGTGGAATCTACAAGCTCAGTTCAAAATGAGGAATCTGGAAACCATATCATTAAAGAAGAAATTAGTTTAAATTTAAGGCTATGGTTACCATTATTTTTTATTATTTACTATTGTTCTTTCCTAATTCCAGGAATTCTCTTCATGGTATATATTATGTTTTTCTATTTACCATATTTCTTAGAAGTCGGAGACTTTGTCTCTCTTTTTACTAATTTTCCTTCTCTTATTGCCTCTTTAACAATACCACTCGTAATAATAATATGTTACTTGATTCATCTATTCATTGTCGCGTTGATTACTAGGGGCTATTGGAGCTATTCAGAAAAAAAATCTCCATCTAAATCGGGAATCATTCCACGAAATATACCAAGTAAAACTTTAAATTATTATCACTTTCGGAGTTTTATCATCAAGTATCCTAAAAATGCATTTTCTCGTGGTTTATTTCCTTGGTTATTAAAATGGATGTATAATTTTGTTGGAACTAATAAGATAGGTAAAGGAACTGTAATTGAAGAACAACTTGCAGGTGATCGATTTATAGAAATAGGAGAAAATACTTATATTGGAACGAATCCAGGTATGAGTTCCCATTCAGTAGAAGGTACATTTGGTAATATATCATTTGCAAAAGTTAAAATTGGAAACAATGTTACTTCTGCGGGATTCAATTGTTTTGGTCCGGGAATGGATTCTGGTGATAATTCATGGTGGCTACCAATGACAGGTGCAACAAAATATAACATCTTAAAAGGTGATAATTATTATTTTGGAACACCTCTAAGAAAAATCTTTAAAAGAAAGGTCATTGATTACCTTCAAATCTCTGAAGTCGATCTCAAAAGAGCTGAAGAGCTTAAAGAAGAATTGAAGATGTCAAAAAAAAAGAAAAGTGAGAAATAACTAAATGAACCCTAATAATAAAGAAGAAAAAACAAATAATAATAAAGTAGATTATACTATTGATTTTGTAACCACTAGTGCAATTAGCAAAATTGGTTATAAATTTCTAGGATTTTATCTCCCAATTTTGTGGATTTCGGGGTATATGGCCGTTGCTATATTTTTTGATGTCTCTATGGGTGTTTTAAGGTTAACTGGTTCATGGATAATCACTATGTTTCTTATACCAGTATGGTTATTTGTTCTATACTTCATTTTTGTGTTTGGTATTGCCTTTTTTACTAAAGCCTTCATTGTAATGATAAATATGATCCATAAGCCTAAAGAAGGAGTCTTCAGAGCTGAAGAAGGGGATCAGGATTTTGAATTTTGGAGATTGAGAGTAGAATTAAAAAAATTGGTTTTTTGGTTTATGAATAATGGCCCATTAACATGGATTGTAATGTGGGGCTTCAGGTGGATGGGGATTAAAGTAGATTTCTCAAGTCACATGCAAGATGCATGGGCAGATGGTGGATTTATTGAATTTGGACGAAATATAACTGTAGGGCAAGGTGCTGTTGTAATGAGCTCAATGGTTATTGGAAAATATTTAATCATTAAGAAAATTATTCTAGGGGATCATACAGTCGTAGGAGGATTATCACATATCTCTCCAGGCACAGTTTTAGGAAAAGAATCTGTAGTTGGTGCTTTTTCTGCAACTATTCCGTCTCAAAATATAGAACCGAGGTGGATTTATTTAGGTCCTCAGTTTGCAAGGAAACTAAAACCAAATAAATATGCCGAACAAAGACGCGATATTATATATGAGAGACATGTAGATGATGAAATAAAATATCAAGTTGAACAAGAAGTCAATATTGATGAAGATAAGAAAAAATTGTTGAATAATAATAGTGAGGATTAAAACAATGTCTGTACCTTCGAGTTTAAAAGTAGGGCCAAATACAACTCTTATCTTAGCAAAAAAGAGGTATTTAATTTTTTACATTTTTCTAATATGGATTAGCCTCTTTACTATACAGTTCGAATTTTGGATATATTGGAATTGGTTGTATGGAAATAATCTCATGGAACCGAAAGCATTTATTCATTTTTTACTTCTATTACCAATACTAGTTTTTATTATGTATTTGACTGCAATTTTAGTATCGTTAATTTTTGCTAAAATATTATTAGTAATTGTTAATCTTATTCATAAACCGCGAGAAGGAGTGTTTTTAAGACATCCTTCTGATAAGGATTATAGATATTGGAGCCTACGAAGTACAATTAAAAAATGGCCATTATGGCTATCTCATAAATTTCCTTTTCCTTTTATGGACAATATATGCTCTAGAATGTTTGGTATAAAAACTAATTATTCTAACTCGTTATTTGAAGGATGGGTTGATACAGAGTTTATTGAATTCGGCAAGAATATAGTAGTTGGACAAGGAGCAGTTGTACAGTCAACTGTTATTGTAGGTAATTTATTTATCATAAGAAAAACCATTATTGAAGACAATGCAGTTATTGGTTCGCAAAGCGTAGTTATGCCTGGAACGTGTATGAAAAAGAATTCAATTTTAGGAGGACATTCTATGACGACAGTAGGTCAAGAAATTGAAGAAAATTGGATTTACCTTGGAGCTCCAGCAAAAAAATTCAAAAGAAATGTATTCTTTGAAGATGGTTTGGAAGAGATAATTGAGAGACAACTTGAGGGAAAATTAGAATCAGATTTCCAGTATGAAGATTTGTATACTATGAGAAAAGATAAGGATAATAAAAATGAATGATAAAAGCTTATTTTTTTAGTAAAAATTGTTGGTAAAAATGAAAGTTGGATATATTCAAACATCTCCCGTTTTTGGAGAAAAAGAACGCAATTTTAACGAAGTTAAAAAACAGAGTAAAAATCTGAAAGCAGATTTAATAGTTCTACCAGAACTTTTTGCGACAGGATATACATTTACCTCTAAGGAAGAAGCTGTATCTTTAGCAGAAGATTTAAAAAGTGAAACTGCTCAATTTTTAATAGAAATGGCTAAAACTACTGAAGCTGTATTAGTTGCTGGATTTATTGAAAAAGCAAGAGGAAGTATATATAATTCTGCAATGATTGCTTCCAGTGAGGCAGTACTAGGTTCTTATCGAAAGATTCATCTGTATAATAAAGAAAAGTTTTGGTTTTCTCCAGGAAATAAACCATTAAATGTTTATAAAATTAAGGGAGTTAATATTGGAATTATGATCTGTTTTGACTGGATTTTCCCTGAAACAGCTCGCACTCTCGCTCTTCTTGGCGCTGACATCATAGCACATCCAGCTAATTTAGTAATGCCATTTTGTCAGAAAGCAATGACCATCCGATGTTTAGAAAATCGCGTATTTGCAATAACTTCAAATAGAATAGGAGAGGAAAAACGGGGGGATAATCATTTTAAATTTACTGGAAGAAGTCAAATAACTTCTTGTGATAGCGAAATTTTATCGACCGCTCCTACGGATGAAAACTTTGTCGATATAATCGACATCGATATCCTAAAAGCTAAAGATAAAAAACTAAACAAAATTAATGATATTTTTGAAGATCGTCGAGTAGAATTTTATAATGCTATCCTTAAAGGAGGGAATTATGTAAATGAATCAAAATGAAATGAGAAAAGAGTTATGAAATGAATATAGAAGAATTCAATAGGAAATTACTACAGGATTATAAAGACTACGATAAGAAAGCAGAACTAGTATTATTTCTAAAAATTCTTAATTCAATTGAAAATAGAAAATTCAAAAAAGAAAAAGTTAATGATTATATTTCAATAATTGGGAGTTTTGAATCTGGTAGTAATCAAATAAAAGCATTTATAGAATTATTAAAGAAGGTTAAAAAACTTAAAATATTAAGCGAAAATTTCTCCCATTTAATCTCAATTTTCGACCATTTTGAAACATTTCGACAATACGATGAGAGATTTACATGGAAACCTGAAGGACGCGATTTTATTAACAAGGAATATAAATTTGTAAACAATTTTGATTATGAATATTCTTCATATGATATCACGTATAAAACAGCAGCTTTTTTTCAATTAATAGATGCAATAGAAGATACAAACGTCATTCAAGAAAATTTTAGCTCTATCATAATTATCCTTGAAAAAATTAAGTTTGATTCAGGAAATTTAGATGCTTTTAATTACTTGCTTATTAAAATTGATGGAAAAATCATAAGTGATAAATTAAAAGAATTGATATTATATATAAGTCAGAGAAGCGATTATGCTCAATTCTTCTATTATTCCACACTGTTTCAATTTATTAAAGATATCGAAGTATTAAAGAATAATTTTATTGATTTTATTTCCATTATCAACAAATCTAAAGGAGATTTGAGCTCAAAGATTATGAACTTTGGCGTTTTAGTTGATAAAGTCTGCGAATTTGGTGTTTATAATTTATATGAAGCATCTATTACTGAAAAAGTTCATGATTTTCTTAAACGTGCCCATGGTTGGCACATTGCACCACTTATTGATCTTATTAAAAGGAACAATTTACTGGAATCATATTTTAATAGTCTTAATAAAAAGATAGATGAAGAGGTAAAAAATTTAAATAACAAGAATATAGAAACCTTTTGTGCTCTAATTTCTCCAATTAAAGATACTCCATTATTAAATAAGAATTATACAGTCATTGAATCAAATTTCTTAGATATTATTGAATATTTCAAAGATCTTAATCCAGACTTTTTTAGAAATGGCATTTTAAAAAAAGAGTATTATTACCACCAAACAAAATATTATTCTTTTATAAAATTTTTTGATGCAATTAAAGATTCAATTCTCATATATAATAATTGCAGAATTCTAAAAGAATTACTCCCAAATATTCTCGCTTCAATTAACTATCTCAAGGAAAGACACCAAAAAGAGATAGATGATATTAAGAAATTGATAAGAGCCGAACTTCGGGATCCTTATTACGACCATGATTGCATGGGAGATTATCATAATTCTATTGAAGATGAAAAGAAGGAAATTGAAAAATTAGATATTAAAAAAAAATTATTGAGTAGAACTATCGAAGATTGTAATAAATAAATTTCTAACAGAATTCAATTATTCTTTAGATTCTATAAATTTATTCTAAACTGTGACTTACCTAAATTAATATTTGTATGAATTTTGTGTTAATTATTCACTGGTGTGATTTAATATGAAAGCAGCTGTATATGATGGGAGTAAAATAACAATAAAAGATGTACCCGATCCAGAAATAAAAGAATCTCAAGCATTAGTTCGCGTCAAAATGATTTGTGGAACAGATCTAGCAATTGTTAAAGGAGATTTACCAACACCAACACCAATAATTCTAGGCCATGAATTTGTAGGACAGGTGTAAAAGTAGGTAAAGAAATTGATCAATCTTGGTTAAATAAAATCCTAAGGATGAGACATATGTTGATATAATCGACATTAAACCTCAGAAAGCTAATAAAATTTGATTTGGAAAAGTGTGGCTAGCTTCTTTGAATAAAATTGAATCATTTGAAATATTTTATTCAAACCAAATCTGATTTAAGTCTTGAGTTTTTTAAGTTCCTTAAATAATTCTTCATTCGTGGGGATATCATCCATAGAATCACTATAATATGCATACTTTATAATTCCTTGTTTATTAATTATGAGTAATGCCGGCATCCTACCCAACTTTAAAGAATTTTCTTTCTGCACATGGTTTTGATAAGAATCTTGGATGGGAAGGATTTGTTATAGAAGACCAACTGATATATAAATTCATTCAGTCAAAAGATACAATTGGATTAAAGTCCATTTAAAAATTTAATGATTTTTTAGTTTAATATTTCTTAGAAATTTATTTAAAAAGAATAATTAGATTTGGATAAGTGTGGCTAACTTTTAAGAATAAAATCTCATTTTTATTATTTTATTCCCTCCAAATCATTAGATTTTATTAATTTTCTCAAGTACTTGCAAAATTTCATCATTCTCAGGAATATCATGCATGTTTTTCCCATAATATGCGTATCTAATTATTCCTTCCTTGTCAATTACTAATAATCCAGGTAATCTCCCCAATTTTATCCACCGTTTTTCCTGTTTCAACATTTGAGAGACTTTATTTGATTCATCATAAAAAACGGGGTATTTTCGTGCATATTTTTGTTCCATTTTTTTTGCATTATTTTCATTATCTACTAAAATTGGATACAAATAAGCATCCCATTCTTCAAATTTTTCGATGTCTCTTCTTAATCTAGCAGCGTGCCAGCGACAGAAAGGTCAATTAATATCCCTAAATAAAACAATTATTACATTTTTTTTGTTTTCAAAATCTCTGATGTTGATCGTTTCACCTCTAGAGTTTGGTAAACTAAACTCTTTGATTTTAGTACCTACTAAATTGAATTTATCTTTCAATTTAACTTCACTCGGTTTTTATATTTTAAATAAAGAATAAATAAATTTTACTTAATTATATACTTCTTTAAAATTATAAATCTAAACTACAAATGTAATCTGTGATAAAAAAATGGCTCTTGATATAAATTGGATAGCGGTTTTAGTTGTTGCATTGATATATTATGCAATTGTTTTTTTTTGGTATTTTCCGAAAGCTTTTGGTAATCTATGGCTTAAGTTAGTTGGAAAAGAAAGCGAACCAAAATCTAAAATTATTAGAGATACCATAATCATGATTCCAACCAGCTTTATAACTGTCCTTATTATTAAAATAATGATGGATTTGACAAATATGAATGATATAGCATCATCTTTATTACTTAATCTACTCTTATGGTTTGGATTTGTTGGAATAATCGGAATTAATCAAAACAACTTCAACGATAGAGGAATAAAGTTATTTTTAATAGAATACGGAGTTTATCTACTTGGATTTTTAGTAGCAGGATTAATTTTAGTAGTTTGGAAATAATCGAATTATTTATTTATAATTTATTAATTAATCTCACTTTTTTTTTTGAATTTTAAAGAATAATATAACCCTAAATTATAATTTTAATAGATATGAGTTAAATCCTAATTTTACATATTTTCTATCATGAATTCTGCTGAAAAATCAAGAGAAGAATGGTTAATACCAGAATCGCCAATTACTTTCGACTATCTTAAAAAATTTAATCGAAATATGGGTATATTACATTTAATCCAAGGTTTATTGATGGTATTTCTTGGATTTTTGCCTCAACTAGCTTTCTCTAGTGATATATATACTTTTTATCTCCAATTTATACCTCCCCCCCCTGAATTTATTATTGAGCCTAATCCTACAGTATTATTTACTTTTACTGCACTAGGAGCATTAGTAGGGTCGTTTTTATTGATGTCTGCTATAGCACATCTACTGATCGCTTATCCACTAAACAAAAGTTATGTCCGAAATCTAAAGCGAGGCATAAATAAAGTGCGCTGGTTTGAATATGCTTTTTCAAGTTCGGTAATGATTGTTTTAATCGCAATTTTCTTTGGTGTATGGGATTTTTGGACATTATTTATGATATTTATCTCAAATGCATTAATGAATATGTTTGGCTTGATGATGGAATTGTATAACGTTTATACGAGAGAAAAAGGGGAAAAAGTTAAATGGACTCCATATTACTTAGGTGTTGTTGCTGGAGCTGTTCCATGGATAGTAATAACTTCCTATTTTATAAATACTAGCGTAATTGGAGGTGAAATACCACTCTTTGTCTACTTGATATATGGAATTGAACTAATCTTCTTTAACACATTCGCCATCAACATGATACTTCAGTATAAAGGAGTAGGCAAATGGAGAGATTATCTATACGGTGAACGAGTGTATCAACTTTTAAGTCTTGTATCCAAAACCTTTCTTGCATGGTTAGTATTTGCTGGAGTATTTAGTCCAACATAATTAAGTAAGTTTTTTTTCTTTTTTATTTTTTTTAAGGCTATATCATAAAACATTAAATTTACATCTCTATTAAATAAAAAGGCCATTTTTTTAAAATTCCTTTAGGATTTTTTCCATTTCTAACTTTATTTAACATCTCTGAACGCGTTGCTAAGAAATTTATAGGATTTTCTTTAATTAACTGGATCTTAATAAGATTTTCCTTTATTTTTTCTTTAAAGTCATTGTTCTTGATGCATTCAGCTAGCAAACTTCGAAATACTTCTATATTGAAGCAATCTTTTTTACCATTTGAAAGCAGTACTAATTTCCAAATTGCATTATCATTTATATTTTGCTTTAATAAAAGAATGGAATCCATGTCTAAATCACAGTTGTCTTTTAGACAATTTAATAGATAACGGGGATCATAAACTTCAAATGACTTAAATGTAAAGTAATCACCGGCATATACATTAAATTTTGCCGGTAGTCGAATTTCTTTAGAAACCCTAATTTGATAATTTAATTTAAAACAAGATCGTAAGATTTTACCCTCAATTTGGGGGAGTGCTTTTTGATCAACTATTTTAATAATATCCCCAACATCAATATTAATATAAGGTTTGAAATCCATCATTTTTGACACAAAAAGCTTTCCAATTTTCCATTTACTTCGCGAGATTAATTCTTTGCTACCCTTATTCTCAATTACAGGTAAATTTAAAGGGAATATATATAAATTTCTTGTTCTTGAAAAACTAAAGTCATTCTTAGTAATACTTGCAGCAAAAGGACCGATTTCAGATGCTACATAAAGATTAATGAATTTTTCTTTATCTTTTTCCCAATTCATAAACTTAC
This sequence comes from Promethearchaeota archaeon, assembly GCA_016839915.1. GTDB lineage: Archaea > Asgardarchaeota > Lokiarchaeia > Sigyniarchaeales > SOKP01 > Loki-b32. The sequence goes on along the minus strand of JAEOTH010000111.1, from coordinate 9,773 downwards.
GGATCGTATCCCAGTCATTTTCTGAAAGAGAACTGATGCCAAAAACAAGTGTTGCTTTAGAAATTTTCTTGGATAGTAAATTTTGAATCTCTTTTGCAGCACATTGAATCCCCTCTTTCTTAATCTTTAAGAGTAATGTGTCAAATATGGGATCTTCAACTTTTCTAAGGAGATCAAGTGAATTTTTTAGTCCTATTTTAAATTTTTCAATATCAGCCCACCCAAGAATTGTTGATGCTGGTGCAGACACAGCAGACACATTTTCCAATGACAGAATTTTTGCGATTACTTCCAAATTCTTTGAGTTTTTATATTCAAAAAAAGTATAAGAACAAGGGTTTAATATTGATAACATTAATCTTTGTGAAAATTCAGAAGAATAAAGTGAGATATAACTCATATCTTCATATGTATTCAATCCGTCATTTTTGAGTCTTGAAGGAACAAAAACAACAATCGAAGAACTTGAACTGAGCCCGCTTGATTCAAAAATAGCTTGCATACCTGGAGCCCAATACTTTTGAATGACATCCTTAGACATATGAAGCCATTTCAGAGCAGACAAATCACTATTTGTAGTACCTGAACTATGACATATAATTAAAAGTTCGGATGCATAATGACTTTCTAAGAAATTATAAAGATCAATTGATAAATCCTTTGAATCTGTTTTTTCTTTTTTTATCCTCTCAAAAATGTCACTAATTGAGGATAATCCAGAATTTTTTAAAGCTACTTCTTCATACTCTTCACTTGAGGATATATCAAGCCATTTTTTCCAATCCGTAGATTGAGTATTGGAAAATTTTTTATTAAATATTTCTTGAGTCTTTAAATCAAAATCGAACGAATTCAATTCCATGATATGGTAGAAAGAAGGATAAAAAAAAATAAATAATTATGTTAAAACTTTATAAAATGCTCGATAATTCCATAAAGACCAGTTTCAGAGTCTTGAAATATAGGGAAAGCTGGAGGAAAATATGTAAATATTGCAAAAATTATGCCAAATGCAATAAATATTATCCAAGATGCATTAATATACCATGTAGACAATTGTTCTTTTGTCAAGATTTTATAACTTACAAATTGCCCTATGATAACACCGAAAACAAAGCTTAATATATCCACTATTAATAATTCTACTCCAAAAATGGTTGTATATGAGTAAAAAATAATCAATATTGTACTAATGCTTATTATAAATGTAATGGTTTTGCCTAAAATGAAATTATTCGCTTCTTTTCTAATGAAATAATATTCAATCAGAGAAAATATGATTAATGGCCAATAAGGCAACTTGAGATGCTCCCAAACACTCTCATTAACAGGAAATATAGCACCTAATGGTCTCCAATAATTAAATAGCTCAAACATAAAGTGAAATAATCCCCCTATTGCAACAACAAATATAGTACCCAAAACTTCCCATTTTAAAATTGTTTTCTTCATAGTTTTTGATTTTCTCAATAGTAATTTAGATATGAAATAATTAAAAACTGTCCGATAAGACAGAGTTTCTGATGATTTATACTTAATCTGAGTTAAAAAAAGTGTTGTTTAGATTATATAAACTTTATACGAGAAATTGTTAATTATAAACTCTATTTGTTCATTTTTAATTATATTTTCTAAATCTTTAGATGAAAGTAAAAGTATAGATTATGAGTTAAAATGTTAGTAATTCTTAATTTTAATTACAGACTATTAAACCTTTAAAAAATAAGCGAAATACTAAAATAACTTAAAACCTCATTTTAAGCATGCCAAACCGAAGAAAATTTCGTTCAATTTTAAAATCTTACCTCATTTTAATTGTAGTCATCGGAATTTTCAGTACTCCTTTAATAATCTTAATATCCCATTCAGCTTTAACGAGTCAAATAACTCCCAATGACGAATTTAGGGCAGTTAACAATTTCGGAGTTCCAGATATTAATATTAACACATGGAATTTAACAATTGATGGAAATGTCACAAATCCATTATTTTTTACTTATGATAATTTTACCCAACTACCCAGCATCGATATGACAGTCACACATCAATGTGTATCATTTCCTCTTGGTACTGCAGTATGGCGGGGAGTAACATTAGAATATTTATTAAGTATCCTTAATCCAACAGGCGATGCACTTGAAGTAGTATTTTATGGTGTTGACGGCTTTACTTCTTCTCTTACAATAGAAGCAGTTCTTTTGTATGATGTTTTTCTTGCTTATGAAATGAATGGTGTACCTTTGCCTTCCGAACATGGATTCCCACTACGAGTTGTTGCTCCTTATCATGTAGGTTATAAATGGGTGAAGTTCCTAGATCATATAGAAATAGTGAATTACGATTATAAAGGATTATATGAATCTCACGGATATGATGATGTGGGGTTGCTTTCAAGTGCGGTAGACTGGCAGTATCATTCTTATTTACTTGCAATAGGTTTTCTTTTAGGCGGATTATCTTCGGTTTCAGCAATGAGATATGCACGGAGGGGAAAAATTTTTCGTAACTTACCAAAATTTGTTTCAATGAAGTTTCATATCTTTACTGGGCTCTTATTTGTTTTTATATCCACGTTAACCTTTATTTCTTGGCTGCAAAAGACCTTTATTTTTAAAGGTAGAATATTCTACTCCTATCATGGGATTGTAGCACTTGCAACAATGATCCTTTTACTTTTAAGTTACTCTTCGGGTATCGCAGAATCATTCCTCAAATCAAAAAAATCATCTTGGCATAAAAATATCAGTTATTTAACAATCCTAACCTTTTTTATATCCATCAGTGCTGGGTTACTACTAATATTTATTTGATTTTTAAAATTTTACTAGGTAATGAAAGCAGCTGTATATGATGGAAAAGAATTATCAATAAAAATAGTCTCTGAGCCAAAAATAACAGATTCGCAAGTTTTGGTTCATATTAAAGCAGTAGGAATATGTGGTACAGATCTAGCGATTGTGAAGGGAAGTTTACCAACTCCTTTACCAATAATTCTTGGCCATGAATTTACCGGTGAAGTAGTAGCCATTGGAAACAACGTCGAGCAATCCTGGCTTAATAAAAGAATTACTTCAGAAATAAATAGTGGTATTGATTTTAAGTGTTACTATTGTAAGCGAGGACTATATACACAATGTCTATCTCGTAAAGCAATTGGTATTGACATTGATGGTGCTCTAGCAGAATATATCGCTTTAGAATCATACTTGTTGCATGAGATACCTAATTCAATAAGTTATGATGATGCTACATTTATTGAACCACTTGCTGCTGCTTATCAAACGTTTGAAATGATGCCTATTGATAAAAATGATCAAGTAATGGCGATATTCGGCCTTGGAAAGTTGGGATTACTAATTACTCAAGTAGCTTTGTCTAAAGGTTTAAAATTAATTGTGATAGATGGTTCAGATAAAAAACTTGATTTAGCTGAAAAATATGGAGCCCAACACGTTATAAATAGATTAAACTGCAGAGATATTCCACTGGAAATCAAGAATCTTACTAAAGGTTTAGGTGCTGATATTGTCGTTGATGCCACTGGGAATCCCAATGCTTTAATTGATATTACTACTTCATGTAAAACACGAGGGAAAATACATGTAAAAAGTACACATGGAATTGAAACCCTAATTAATCTTACTGATATTGTAGTTCGTGAAATTACAATCTATAGTAGTAGATGTGGGCCATTTGTAAAAGCAATTGAGGGGTTAGAATCTGGAAAAATTTCTGTAAAAGAATTAATTTCTGAAAAATTTAAATTAGATGACATAAAGAAGGCTTTTGAATTTCCCAAATCTAATCATGATCATATTAAGACTATTATCCAAATATGATTCTATCCTCAAACTCATTTGAATTTAAATCATTTAATTTTTTAGAAATAAAAGTATACATATTTAATAGAGATCAAAATTAAGTGAAAATGTCATGATTCAAAAGGAGCAAAAATTGAAAAAAATGGATCCAGAGAATAAAGCTCCTAAAGAAGAAATTAAATTTCCCTTTTTCTGGTACTTAATCATAATTTTTACTATTTATTTGGGCTCATTAGTAATACCAGCAATATTATTTATGACCTTTGTTATTCTATTCTTCTTACCAAATTTTTTAGCAATTCCTAATTTTATTGCTCTTTTTACTGAAATCAAAGCAATTATAGCATTGATTTCGATGCCACTAGTTATTATTGGTTGCTATTTAATCCGATTATATTTAATTGGGGTAATCACACGGTTAATTTGGAGATGGAGTGAGAAAAAATCACCTAGTAAAAGTGGAATTATACCAAGAAATATCCCCAGTAAAACATTAGACTATTATCAAGTAAGAAGCTTTACAATTAAGTATCCTAAAAACGCTTTTATGAAGGGCATGTTTCCTTGGCTTAGTAATTGGTTTTACAATTTTATTGAGGCAAGTAGAATTGGGAAACGTACAACTTTTGAAGAATCTCCGAGTAACGATAAGTTCCTAGTTATAGGAAATAATTGCTATTTTGGTGTGAATACTGCTATAGCTACTCACGTTGTTGAGGGAATTTTTGGGAACATTTCTTACTTTCAAACAAAGGTAGGGGATAATGTAACAGCTGCAGCAGCAAATGTGGCAGGACCAGGATCAGAAGTAAATGATAATTCTTATTTACTTCCTTTAGCTGCTACTCCAAAACATAGCCTACTTAAAGGAAATAATTTTTATTGGGGTATGCCGTTAAGAAAAATATTTAAAAGAAAAATCATGACTTATCTAGGCCTCAAACCCATCGATCTAGAAAGAAATGCTAATATAAAACAATATACAGAAAATAATTTGATAAATAAAACAAACAAAGAGAAGAAATCACCACAAGTTAATGATTTACCCGATGAAAAAAGAATCAATACAGAACAGGTGGAAATAAATCTAAACAATTTAACAGATAAAGATTTAGCAATTGATTTCACAACTAGTAGTGCGATTTCGAGAGTGAGTATTAAGTTTGTTTTTTTTTATATACCAATATTTTGGCTTTCTGGTATGTTTACAGCAATATTATTTTATACTCTTACGTATTTTGTACGCCATTGGATTGTAATAGCTTTCTTTTTGCCAGCAATAATAATTATTTTGTGGTTTGTATTCATAATGGGATGTTTCTTTTTTAGTAAGCTATTTCTAATACTTATAAATCTAATTCATAAACCAAAACAAGGAATATTTAAGGCCGAAAAAGGTGATAACGATTTTGAATTTTGGTGTTTACGAACTGAATTAAAGAAAATAGTTTTCTGGCTTATTAGAAATTGGCCACTCCCTTGGATGGACATTATGGCCTTTAAATGGTTCGGAATCAAGATGAACTTTACTAGTACTTTGTGGGATGCTTGGTGTGACGGTGAGTTTGTCAAATTTGGCCATAGAGTATTAGTTGGACAAGGTGCCGTTGTTATGTCTTCTGCGGTTGTTGGAAAATATTTGATAATAAAGAATGTCATTTTTGATGATTATGTTGTAATTGGAGGAGGAGCAGTTATTGCTCCAGGAACTATTGTAGGAAAAGAATCTATTGTGGGTGCGCTCAGTACTACAACGTTTGGTCAAATACTTGAACCAGGATGGATATATACAGGAATACCTGTTCTTAAATTCAAACCTAATAAATATTCCACTTCCCGTAGAGAAATTCTAATGATGAGAGATGTTGATGAGGAAAAGAAATTTGAAATTGAGCACGAAGTTAACATAGAAGAAGATAAAAAGGATCTTGTTTGACAGACTAGTTCTCACTTATTTCACTTATTTCAATTTTTAATTGATTTTTTAGAAAAATCTTTAATTTTTTACAATTTTTTTTCAAATCTGCATTTTTTTCATAAAATAATTGAGTTCTTGGACAATCATTATCAAATACACAATTTTCTGTTTGAAAATCATAAATTAAAGGATAAAACCTACATCCTTGAGGTCTAAATTCGTATATTCGACAAATATTGGATTTTAAATTATAAAAAACACAACGTCCTTCAAGATTCTTTAATTGGAAATGTCCATTACTATTCTTGAAAACAAAATTGTTTTTATTATATTGATTTAAGGCTTTCCTTATTATCAAATCAATGTCCTGTTGAGAAAGAATCATTTCCGTTTCTATACAGCACTTACCGCAATTTTTACATTTGTTCTTCATGATAAATTTTGATTTATGCTTAAGTATCATAAATTTAAAAGGAAAAAAAAATAACTATTAAAATATAAAAAGTATCAATTGCTTTTTAATAGAACAAAATTTATAAAAAAAAAATAGGAAATGAGCGAAGAATCTGAAGAAAGTGATCCACCAAATCAAAATGAAGTTTTAAAGGAAGAGGTTAAACTTCAATATCACCTTTATATTTCACTTTTTGCATTAATATTTTATTTTTCATGGGTAATCCCAGGGATTTGCTTTTTTTGGTACTTTCTTCAAGTATTCCTTCCATTTGTTTTGGATACTACTGATTTTTTACTTCTCTTTATAGAAGCAAGGCCATTAGTTGCTCTTCTTTTAATGCCATTAGTGCTTATAGGTTGCTATTTACTTCGTTTATTTTTATTAGGATTAATGACTAAAATATTTTGGAAAATCTCCGAAAAGATTTCTCCTTCAAAATCTGCAATAATTCCCCGAAATATCCAAAGTAGAGCAGCAAATTATTATCATATAAGAAGCTTTATGATTAAATATGGAAAAAATACATTTACAAAGGGTGTATTTCCTTGGCTCAGTAATTGGTTTTTTAATTTTGTTGGATCAAGCAAAATCGGAAAAGGTACAACCTTTGAAGAATCAGTAGGAAATGATAAATTTATTGATATCAATAAAAATTGTTATATTGGGGTAAATTCTACGCTTGCTACCCATGTAACTGAGGGAATTTTCGGGAACATCTCCTATTTTAAAATCAAAGTAGGTAATAATGTTACTACGGCTGCAATGAATCAGATTGGACCTGGAACAGAAATATATGACAATTCTTTTTTATTTCCGTTTGCTGCAGCTACTAAGCATAATGTGGTAAAGGGTGGTAAAAATTTTTATTTTGGTACACCATTAAGGAAAATCTTTAGAAAAAAGATAATGCGATATTTAGGAGTATCACCTAAAGATTTAGAAATGAATGCCAACATTGAGGGATATGCCGATAAAAAACTTCTGAAAAAACTAAAATCAGAGGAAAAAACAGAAGAATTAACTGATATTCCTTTTAAGAAGGAAGAAATTAATATAGAATTAGATGAGGAGCAAATTGATATAAATCAACTTACTGAAGAAGATATAGCAATTGATTTCACAACAAGTTCTGCTATAAGCAGAGTTAATATTAAGTTTTTGGCAGTTTATTTACCAATTTTTTGGATAGCAGGATTATTAGTTTCGATATTTTGGTACGGGTTTTTAGTAGATCAAAATTGGATTGCTATTTTAGCATTTCTTCCTCTTGCTTTATTTGGCTCAATTTATTTTTTCAGTTTAGCATGCTTACTCTTTAGTAAATTACTTTTAATTCTTGTAAATTTAATCCATAAACCGAAAGAAGGTATTTTTAAGGCAGAAATTGGAGATACTGATTTTGAATTTTGGATGTTAAGAACAGAGTTGAAAAAAATGGCTTTATGGTTCATGAGAAATTCCCCACTCCCTTGGACAGATGTAGTTGCTTTGAAGCTTTTTGGTGTTAATATGGATTCTTCAAGCCATTTAAATGATGCATGGTGTGATGCTGAATTTATTAAGTTTGGTCGTAAGAATTTAATTGGTCAAGGTGCCACAATTATGTCGTCAATGGTTATAGGCAAGTATTTATTAATTAAGGATGTTATTTTTGATGATTATGTCATGATTGGTGGACATACTACTATATCTCCAGGTACTATAGTAGGTAAAGAAACTTTGGTTGCAGCGATCTCTTCAACCAGATATAACCAGATTGTTGACCCAGGATGGATATATATTGGAAACCCAGTTATAAAACTGAAAGAAAATAAATATGCCGAAGAGAGAAGGGATATTCTTGTAAGAACGGATGTAGACGAAGTAAAAAAGATTAAAGTCTCACATGAAGTTAATATAGACGAGGATAAAAAAGAGTTAATCAAAACTGAAGATGAGGTAAAAAAATCATGAGCGTTCCAAATACTATGAGAGTTGGCCCCTTCACACCAACAGTTTTAGCGAAGAAAAGATATTTAATTTTTTACATTTTCCTTATATGGATAAGCATTATTCCTCTACTATTGGAATTTTGGGTGTATTGGCAATTTTTATGGCTTCCGAGACCTGTCCATTTTTATGCGTTTCTTCCACTTTTAGCGGTTTTGATGTATATAACAATAGTTTTTTCAGGAATAATATTTGCAAAGATTTTATTAATTTTTGTAAATGCTGTCCACAAACCAAGGGAAGGTGTATTTTTAAGGCATCCAGCCGATAAGGATTATCGATATTGGAGTCTTCGAAATACAATAAAGAGGTGGCCTGTTTGGTTGGCCCATAGATTTCCCTTTCCAGGAGTTATGGATAATATATGCTTCAAAATGTTTTCCGTGAAGACAAAAATGTCCAATTCTCTATTTGAAGGATGGGTTGATACGGAATTTATAGAATTTGGGAAGGACGTGGTTGTTGGCCAGGGCGCAATTGTCCAATCTGCGGTTATTATTGGTAACTTATTAATAATTCGGAAAACCATTATCGACGATGATGTAAGAATAGGGTCACATGCTATAGTAATGCCTGGAACTCATATAGGGAATAAATGTATTCTCGCAGCTAATTCAGTAACAACAGTTGGGCAAGTGTTAGAGAAAGGATGGATTTATGTAGGGATTCCTGCCAAACAATTCAAGAAAAATTACTTTTTTGAAGATGGATTGGAAGATAAGATAGGACATGTTGAAGATGTTGAAAGCTTGAGAGAAAAATATGAAGAAATTTACATTAAAAGATACGATGAATTAAAACTTAAAGAACGTCGTGAGCTAAAGAAAGAAAAGAAGGAAGAGGAAAAGAAAAGGCTCGATCTTGAAGCGGAGGAATATGACATTTTAGATGATGGTTTCAATATATGACGATGTTTAATATTTAAGTCAAATAATTTTCTAAATAGAAAAAAAATTACGTTTGTTTTAAATCACATATCACTCTAATATAAAATACATCCGTCTGTTATTTTTTCCTTTATTGATTGTTTTTGTCATCTCGATTTTACCGATTTCTTTTAAGTGATTGATATGAGTACCACCATCTACTTGTTCATCGATATCACCAATTCTAACAATACGAAATTCTTTGATATTTTTGGGTAATCCTACAGCTAAGCGTGCTAATTCTGGTTTTCCTAAAACTTCCTCTCTAGTCATATAATCAACTGTTATTGGCAAATCATTTCCAATGATGTTATTTGCCTCATCTACAAAAATTCGTAATTTTTCAGGAGAGTAATCCTGCATTGAAAAATCCATTCTTGTTTTATCCATCTCTATTTGATTCCCCGTGATTTTCGCGTTGGCTCTATTGTAGAGAATATTACTAATTAAATGAGAGGCAGTGTGCATTCGCATAAAAGTATATCTTCGTTCCCAATCAATTTCACAACTAACTTCATCCCCTTCTTTAAGTCCAGGTTTATCTACTTCATGGCTGATTTTGCCAGAGAATTTTCCAACATAGACTACTTTAAATTTTTCGTCATTTCTAGTAATGAATCCCTCATCCCAAGGTTGACCTCCACCCTTTGGGTAAAAAGCTG
>JAEOTH010000110.1 GCA_016839915.1 Promethearchaeota archaeon | reverse complement strand
TATTTTTATTTTCATGTTCTTCTATGCTTTCTTAGATGGTTTTCTTGGTGGTTATGATGATAATACTTTAAAAGAATTTCAACGTGCGGCATCAATGGTAACTACTAGAGGAATTAGATTTTTCCCAAAAACAATGTTTAAAGTAGCAAAAATAGGTAGTAAAATAAGCCCTTTTCATAATAAATTCAAGATTGATATTTACGAAGACGCCATGAAAGAAGCATATGATTTAACCTTAGAAAAACGAATTTTAAAAATTTAATTTTTTATTAATTTTCTTTACAAAAAATACAATACTAAATCCCTACTCTCAGTTTTGGCAGTTTAGAAATTATCTACAAAGTTATTAAATTTATAATAAGTATAAATATTTTCAATAAAAAACTAATACACTTGTAGTATTTAATTCTAAATTATGATTTAAATTCTTAATGTTTAATAATATGACTTTAAAAGATATTAAATTCAAAGATCTAACACCTATGCTAAGACACTGGTATAGTGTTAAAAAAAAATATCCAGAAAATCTTGTTGCATATCGAATGGGTGATTTTTATGAATTTTTTTATGATGATGCAATAAATATTTCAAAACTTTTAGGAATAACTCTTACAAAAAGAGGAAATGTTCCTTTAGCAGGTATTCCACACCATTCAGGACATAATTATTTTAATAATCTTATGAATCTTGGTGAAACATTAGTTATAGTGGATCAATTAGAAGATCCCGCTACTGTAAAAGGAAGAATTGTAAAACGTGGAGTTACACGGATACTTTCACCAGGAACGATTATGGAGCCAAACTTGTTAAAATCCAATAAGAATAATTATATTGCTTCAATTGTAAAAGAAAGAAATGGATTTGGTGTTGCTTTTACAGATATATCTACTGGAGAATTTGTAACAACAGAATTTTCATATAAAGAGCAAGATCCCCAAGAAAAATTGCTTAGCTTATTTTCTCAATATGATCCTGTAGAATTAATAATTCCTCCTGGTTTGAAAAAAGAAGAGAGACTTTTTATACTTTTAACGGATCTAACAAATACAATCATAAAATCTTATGAAGATCATGTTTTTTTGTTTGATGAGGCTTATACGTTAATTACGCGGCATTTTAAAGTTATAAATTTAAAAGGTTTTGGTTTAGAAGAGAAAGAAATGGCAGTTCAAGCAACAGGTGGGTTATTAGCTTTTTTAAAAGAAACCCAGAGAGACATGATACCAAACATTTTTAAAATTAATCTTATTCAAGAAAAAAACATTCTTCACCTAGACTATATTACCCAAAGAAATTTAGAACTAGTTAATTCTTTATGGGAGAGAGGTAAAGATACTACTTTATATTCTATTTTTAACCACACCTATACACCAATGGGAGCACGTTTATTAAATAAGTTTATACTCCAACCATTAACTGATGTTAATGAAATTAATCAAAGACTTAATATTGTTCAGAAATTTAAGGATAACATTTTTTTAAGATCGGATTTAAGAGAAGAACTGAGAGTTATTGGTGATCTTGAGAGATTTATTAATCGAATTAATTATAGTGGCCGTACTAATGCTCGAGATTTAATAAATATCAAAAATTCTTTGGAGAAAATTCCAAAAATTAAACAATTATTAGAAAAAGCAGGCATACCTGAAGTTTCAGAATTTGTTAAAAAAATCTCATTATTCAATGAAATAAAAGATTTAATTAATATCTCAATTAATGATAATCCCCCAGCTACAGTCAAAGAAGGAAATATTATTAAAGATGGTTTTAACAATGTTGTTGATGAACTAAGGGACGTTATTCATAATGGGAAGAAATATGTGCTTGAATATGAACAAGAGCAAAAAAAAAAGTGGAATTTAACAACAGGTCTAAAAGTTGGATATAATAATATCCTTGGTTATTATATTGAAATTACTTTAAGAACTCTTAAGAATATCAAGACAATTCCTGAAGAATACATAGAGAGAGCAACTCTTAAAAATGCCAAAAGGTATACGACTCAAAGATTGAAAGAACTGGAAGAAAAAATTGTCAATGCTGAAGAAAAAATCAATGATTTAGAATATGAAATATTCAATACTATTCGAGAAAATGTCGAAAAAGAGACTAAAAATATCATTGAAACTGCGCAAAATATCGCAATCATTGATGTCCTCGCATGTTTTGCTGAAATTGCAGAACAATACAATTACTGCCGTCCTAAGATTAACAATGATAATAAAATTATTATTAAAGATGGCAGGCATCCAGTAGTAGAACAGATAAACTTAGATGAACAATTCATACCTAATGATTGTTATTTAAATAATGAAAATGACCAACTCTTAATTATTACTGGTCCAAATATGGCAGGTAAAAGCACTTATCTCAGACAAGTGGCTTTAATATGTATTGTAGCACAAATGGGATGTTTTGTTCCAGCAAAATCTGCTATAATAGGAATTATTGATCAGATTTTCACACGAATAGGAGCATCAGATGATCTTGCTAGAAAATTAAGCACTTTTATGATTGAAATGACTGAAACAGCTAAAATTTTGAATTATGCAACTCCAAAAAGTCTTATAATAATAGATGAATTAGGAAGGGGAACAAGCACGAGTGATGGTCAGAGTATAGCAATGGCTACTCTTGAAAAATTACAGGAATTAAAAATCAAGACTTTATTTAGCACTCACTATCATCAATTAACAGATATTAATTTATCGGGAGTAAAAAATTATCATCTAGACATTATTGAAAATGATGATGGGACTATAAATTTTGTTAGAACGTTAAAGCCAGGGAGCACAGATAAGTCTTATGGAATCCATGTAGCTAAATTAGCTGGGATTCCAGATGATGTAATAATAAGAGCATTTGAAATACTTGAGCAAATAGAAGAAAAAGATCCATTTAGAACAACTGTAATAGAAAATGGGGAAGGAGCATCGTCAAGCAAGTATTATGACAAAATTATTAATGGAAAAAAAGTTGAACTCGAAAAATTAAACTCTGAATTAAAAACTTTTAAAGGATTAATAAATAATTGCAAAGAAGATCTAAGTAGAACAGAAAAAGAAATTGAGAAAAAAAAAAGAGATATTAAAGAATTAGAGTTAAATATTCAGACTAAAGATGTTAAAAGTCCAAGAAAGAAAAAATTTGTTCAAACAAGTTTATTTGAACCTATTAGCATTAATGAAAAAGTTATCGAAATATTGAATTTTATCAAAGAAATCGATCTAAAATCAGGTATTCCAGAAAAAATTAAGTACCAAATTTTTGAACTGAAAACTAAAATAGAAAAACTTTGCTAACTAAAAACAACAGGGATAACAAAGACGATTGTAATCAGATAAATATAATAAACTGTTATAATTGAGATAAGGATAATCCTGTACAAATTTTTCCGATCCTCATTTTTAAGATTTTCTAAAAAGATTATCAGAAGTAACCCAATAAACATTAAATGAGAGGGTTGTAACGCTTTCCACATAATGGAATCAAAAATCAAAATTCCATGAATTTCCTCGTCACTAAAAAGCCAATTATTAAACATTTGTAAGAAATAATTTGGGAAAATTATATAGGGAACACAAATGATAAAAAAAGGAATTAGGTAATAGATGAGATCTTTCCATTTAACTTTTCTTGCAATAAGTAGCACGGGAAGAAATAGTAAAGCTGTTATTTTAAACGTAGCAAGAGTGAATAATATACCAGAAATCCATTTTTTATTTCTTTCTAAAAATATATATGAATAAAATAAAAAGAATACAATTAAAAAATTGACGTTATTATAATAAGCATCAATACTAAAGCCAACTATACTTAAAATATAAAAAATGAGTAAATCTTTTTGATTTTTGAATGCTTTCGGTGATTTTTTAATAACCAAAATTACTAAAATCAATCGCAAAAAATCCCAAACATATACTCCGATTATTACATTGTATGGTATTATATAAATTGGAAGAAATAAAAAATACCAAAAATAAAGATAATATGGTGGCCAATCTGTAATTCCAATTGTATTATAGAAATCAACCAAACCATTATCCATTCCCTCTATAAGAATTTTAAAATCAATATCTTTAGTGGTTTGAATCCATTCAGAAATATCAAAGAAATATAAAAATATTCTTAATTCAATGAATATAATTGTGATAATTATGCAAAGATAAATGAAATACAATTGAAATGAAGATTTTTGTTCCTCACTTATGGAATGTTGATTACTCATATTTCACACTCGATAGAATTATAATAAAGTATTAAAAGAAATTTAAAAGAGTTTCTTTCAATTTAATCGTTAATTTAAAAAAATCCTAGATCTGGATTTATTTAAACTTTAATATTCTACTATTTTAAATTTGATTGCAATGAAAAATATATTAACTTCATATCATTGAAAAGAATTTTGAAAATTGTGAAGACTAATAGAATTAAAAAAATAATTGATGCAGAGAAAATTGCAGCAGGAGAAGTTGTAGATAGACCCGTAAATGTTGTAAAAGAGCTTATTGAGAATAGTATCGATGCCCAAGCATCAGAAATAAGAGTTATTGTGAAAAAAGCAGGAAAATCCTTAATCCAGGTAATAGATAATGGTTTTGGAATCCCCTCTGAAGATATCGATATGGCTTTTGAGAGACATACAAGCAGTAAGATTAGAAGTATTAAAGATTTAGAAAATCTTTCTACTTTAGGATTCAGAGGAGAAGCACTTGCAAGTATTGCTGCTGTAAGTAGAGTTGAAATCATTTCTAGAGTCGAGTTTGAAGAGAAAGGAGTACATTTACTTATTGAAGGTGGAAAAATCATAGATAAGAAAAAGATTTCTTGCCCAATTGGAGTAAATATCCAAGTCAAGAATCTGTTTTACAACCTTCCTGCAAGACAAAAGTTTCTTAAAACTGATGCTACCGAATTGGGTCATATTACAGATATTTTGCAAAGATATTCTTTAGCACATCCAGAGCTTCACTTCATTTATCGCCATAATAATTTAGACATACTTAACTGTCCTGCTTCGAATGATTTAAGAACAACGGTATTTCATATCTATGGGAAAAAAATAGCAAAATTCATGGAGCCATTCGACTACAGTGACAAAGATGATAATTTCAAGTTATCTGGTTTATTAGGTCATCCTCAAATTGCTAAAAAAAATAGATCATACTCAAGCTTATTTATAAATCAGCGTTATATCATAAGTGATGTATTATTTAGGGCTGTAAATGAAGCATATGAAGGAACATTAATGGTAAGTAAATATCCTTTTTTTATTGTATTTCTTGAGCTTGATCCTTACGTGATCGATTTTAATGTGCATCCAAAGAAACTGCATGTAAGATTCGAAAAGGAGGACGCTATTTATAATAAGGTTTATAATGTGATCAGAAGTATTGTTGAAGATAGATTTATAATTAAGGAAGCTAAATATTTATCCACTGAATTAGAAGATTTTATACCAAAAGAAGAAAAATTTTTAAAAAATCTAATCCAAATTTCTCCAAAAGAAGAATTGGAGAGTGAAAATACAACCCAAAAACAATTAATTCCTGAAAAAAGTGTACAATTAAGTTTAGAAGATAAAGATTTATCACATCAAAAAGTCCTACCGGAATCGTTCTTACGAGGAAAATATATACTATCGAAAAACTTTCCAAAATTACGTCTAATATCACATACAGGTCAATTAAGTAATAAAACATATGTTGTTCTAGAGGGGATTAATGAAAATAACGAAGAAGGATTATTTATTTTAGATCAACATGCGGCTAGCGAAAGAGTAAACAAAGAAAGGTTTTTAGAAGCATATGAGACATCAAAAATAAGTGTTCAAAAATTGGTTTCACCATTGAAAATTGATGTATCTCCTAGCGAAAAAATATTTTTAGAGCCTAATTTGCATGAAATAAGAAAATTAGGATTTAATTTCGATCTGTTTGGAGGAAATACATTCATTTTAAGAGAAATACCTATTGTCATGGGGAAATTACCAAAGTTAAATATAATTAAAGAAATTATCAGTGATATTTCGAAAATAGGCAAAGATAAAAGTTTTAAAGAAGTTAGAGAAGAAATTATCAATTACTTATCCTGTCATAAGAGTATTAGAGGAGGAGATGATCTCACTTTAAAAGATATAAGAAATCTATTAATTGAATTAGCACATTGCAAAGATTCTTACCATTGTGCTCATGGAAGACCAACCTTAAGATTTTTCTCTTATAAAGAATTAGATAAATTATTTAAAAGAATAGTTTAACAAAATAAAGTTTTTCTCGATATTTGTTTATTTAAGCTTTTGAAAAAGCAAGACTTTCAATACCCTGTATGCCATCAACCTGTTTAAACAATTCTTCAAGTTTATCAGTTCCCCCCCATTCTTCAGGATACCTTACTCTAACTCTTGCCTTTTTTAGACCAAATGCAACTGGTAATATTTCATAATGTTCAATGACACAAGTATCAGGCAATGCATTTTTCAAATTATCAACAAAAGTATTAAAATTTATATCAGTATCTTCTGGAACAACATCAATTAACGCAATAAATTCTCCCATTTTAAACTAACTCTTTAAAATTCATATTATGGCCCTGTAAAATCACATTTCAAACAACGATATTCCTTCCCCATCTCTCTACACCGCTCACATCGCCAAATTGTTACATCTCCACATGAAGGACAAGGAAAATGAACCGCTGCTTCAAAAGGGGCGATAGGGCGCCCACATCCCATACAAACATTGCTCTTGTATGTACTCATTGATATATCAACACTACTTCATTAAAACTTAAATTCTAAAATATATTATAACTTTAATTATTTTTGGTTTTATATTTGGGCTAATTAGAATAAAAATATGCGCTTTTAATGGATTAACTGGTTGATTTAAATTGCTATATTCATTATTAGAAAATCAAGTAAATTAAATTTTAAATTGATAAACACCTTAATTGCATATAATTAATTATAAAAGAGAACTGAGATGCCAGAAAATAAAGTAAAGAAATACTTCTCATTGATAGAAGTATGGGCTTGGTGTGATATATGCGAGGATATGGTTTCATTACGAGTTGATAAGAATGAGATTACCGATGGATTAAAAATGGGGATTTATACTAAAGAATATATGCATTCTAACCCATCACCTGATCTAGAGGATACAGATGATCAATCAGGACAAGAACATTCGATTTTTGTTTATATTGATGATGTTTTTAATGTAACAGGGGTTAAATCGTTTTTTGGGGAGTCTCCAACCACTGAGGAAATTGGTGCAAAAGTTATTCAAGAAGGAGGGGAAGTTAGAATTCCTGTGGTAGTAAAAGATATCTCACCTATGGCTGTGCAGCTGGGAATGCTTAACAAAGAACAGTTTATAGTGTTAAAGATATGTGATGGAATGAATACTATTGAACAAGTTGCTGAGATAGCACAAATTAGCGTAGAAAAGATAGAGAAAATGATGGAACAACTCAGAAAGAAAGGATTGGTTCAAGTAATTAAAAGAACATAAATTTCTATTTTATTTAATATTACTAAAAGGTAAGGTTCATTTAGAAAATTAGTTTGTTTTGTTAATCATCATTTCTGCTATATATTTGAAAATCTCTTCCACATTATCCCCAGTTTTGGAAGAACATTCGAAATACGCATGCAAATTAAATTTTTGAGATAATTCCGATGCTTCTTTGGTTTCAACAGATCTTTTTTCTTCAAGATCCGATTTTCCTCCAACCATAATAATAGGGATTTTATTCTGTGATTCGGAAACAAAGTATTCAAAAATTGAAAGCCAATCATCAATATCCTTCATACTTGAATACCTCGTTATATCAAACATAAAGATCCCTCCATCGGCTCCTTTAGCAAAACTGGGTAAAAGCACTCGAAAACGCTCTTCCCCAGCAAAATCCCATATTCGAAGTGTTACTGTTTTACCTGCTACATCAACATTCTTTATGCTAAAATCTGCCCCAATCGTCATTTTAATATCAGTTTCAAATATTTTAGTTACAAATTTTCGTATTAATGTTGTCTTACCGACACCTCCTGCCCCAAAAATACAGAGTTTAAATGCCAATTTCTCTTCTATGTTTAACACCTTGCAATAATTCGAATTTATCTTCTTCTAAATTATCTCTTAAAACCTTTAAATACTTTTTTTTTTATAAAAGTAATTTAAGATTTATTATTTATGTTATTTATTTTTTTATGTTCTTTGGGTATATTATACCGTTTTTATTGTATAGTTAAATTTGAGTGTCACAAATTAAAAATTTTAACATTAGTTACTTAGTTACTTAATAATATCAGTTATAAAACAAGTTTCGATAATTTTTATTCCAGCAATTTGTGATATTTTACCTTCAATTAAGGGGTTAAATTTATCAATTGATTCAAGATCGACCTTCAGAAGTAACCCACAATCACCAGATAATCGCCAAATATTAGATATTTCCTCTATAGTTAATAGATCTTTTAATATTCGTTTGACATCCTTAAAATCAGGTTCAATTTTTATGGTCGCATAAATTTTTGCACTTGAATCAAGATTATAATCAATAGTAAATTTTTTTATCACTTCCTCTTCTATAAGCTTTTTTACTCTTCGCCTAACCGTTGCTTCTGTTTTATTAATTTTTTCAGATATCTCGTTGAATGACATTCTACTATTTTCTGCAAGTAATTCTAATATTTTTTGGTCAATTATATCCATAATCGTAATTTGAAATGTGTTCTCCAAAAAAATTTTTAGTTCTAATAGTAAAATATGATAAATTGTTTATTAATTCATACCTTAAAAGTAGGAAGGAACTATTCTTTTTATTCTTTAGAATTAATATCAGTTTTTTTTACAAAATTTGAGTGTTTCTCCTTGTATATTCATATTTTATATAACAAGATGGTAAAGATCTAATGGAATCATGTATGATTTACAATCATAGGTGTGATTAATATCGATAAATTTATTATTTATTTTTTAAAAAAAAATTAATATTTTGAATATTTTAATTATCACAGAAGATTTTAAAATAAATATTACTGTTTAAAATTTTATTTCAGACAAAATTTATTTAAGATGATAAAAAAATGAGTGAAAACCAATACGATTTAGCTATTATCGGTGCAGGACCTGGTGGATATCACGCAGCTATTAGAGCTGCTCAATACGGAGCGAAAGTAGCTTTAATTGAGAAAGATAAACTAGGTGGAACTTGTCTTAACAGAGGATGTATCCCTACGAAAGCTTTATACGCGTCTGCCCACTTAATTGAAAAAATTAGAGAAGCAGATGAATTTGGAGTAAAAATTTCTGATTATAAACTGTCTTTTTCTAAAGCTGTTGAACGTAAAAATCAAGTTGTCCAAGAATTGGTGGATGGAATTGGAGCTTTAGAAAGGAGCTGGAAGAATGATATTTACAATGGATTTGGGAAAATTATTGGAGGTGATACAGAAGTAGGTTTTGAAATTTCAATTGAAGGCGAAGAAAATACCACAATAAAAGTTAAGAGGGTTATTATTGCAACTGGTTCATATCCGGCTTTAATTCCTGCATTCAATATAGATCATGAAAGAATTTTAACGAGCGATGATATATTGGATCCCAATTTTAAAACCGTTCCAGAAAGATTAATGATCATAGGAGCGGGAGTAATCGGATGTGAATTCGCTAATATTTTTGCTTCCTTTGGTAGTAGAGTTACTATGTTAGAATATCTATCTTCTCCTATAGCAACTGAAGAACCAATGATAGTTAAAGTGCTGCAAAAAAAGTTTCAAAGTAATGGCATAGAGATCCATACTTCGCAAAATGTATTATCTGTAGAAAATACAGGGAAGGGTGTAAAAGCTACAACTTGTTCAGCAGATGTTCCTAGAGATCAAATTGAAAGTGCCGAAACACAATTATTTGAAGCAGATCTTTGTTTAGTATCAATAGGGCGCGCAAAAGAGTCAAAAAACATTGGACTTGAAGAATTAGGTATTAAATCAGAACGGGGTGCAATTAAAGTAAACCCTGATACCTTAGAAACTTCTGTTAGTGGAATATATGCTATAGGTGATGTAACAGGCGGAATAATGCTAGCTCACGTTGCATATCATGAAGCTGATGTTTCTGTGGCCAATTGTTTAGCTAGTATTGGAGGTTTTCCTGCAGAAAAAACGAAAACAGATTATACTGTAGTGCCAGCAACAATATTTACTTCTCCTAATATCGGTTCTGTTGGATATCGAAGAAAAGTAGCAAAAAATTTAGGTTTTGATGTATTAATGGGACAATTTCCATATCAATCACTTAGTAAAGCTAAATGTATGGGAGAAGAAGAGGGTTTTATTATGGTGCTCGCAGATAAGACAACTCATAAAATCCTTGGCGCCTCCTGTATTGGAGCTGAAGCATCTGAATTGATAGCTGAGATAGCTTTAGCAATGCAACATGGCTTAACTATCCATGATATCACAGAAACCATCCATAGCCACCCTACAATTTCAGAACTTGTACTCGAAGGTTGTGAAGCGGTAGTCGGTAAATCTATCCATAAAAAAGGACGCCCTATTCATCATTAATTCTTTTTTTATATTTTATTTTGATCAAAAAGCAATATTATGTGATTGATTCCGTCATTAGTGATCGATATTCGCAATTCATTTTTGCGTATTTTGACATAAATACCAGTGGTAATTCTATAAGTGACTACTTAACAAAAATTAATTTGGGTGATATCGCCGACGGGTGATCATTCCCATTATATGGATGTTTGATATGCGGCGAATAGATTATGCAAAATGATCATCTTTATATATGATCATTTACATATATTAATTGAGGTGAGTAAGTAAAATGAACAGTTCAAAATTGAAAGAAAAGGCAGAAAAAAATTTTGAGAATGTAAAGGTCGCCTTAAAAGGTTTATATGATATTTTAGATATTACCCTGAGTGATGATAAATTTTACTATGAAGCGGGTAAGGACAATATTACCGCAGTATATAAGAATCTTATCGAGTTATTATTGAATGAGTATGGGCTGAGAAATCTATTAAAGAAGATTCAAAATTCAGAAGTAGAATTGAACATCGTGCTAAATGAATACATAGCTAACACATAACTTTATCTATTTAATTTTTTTCTTGGAGATTCAAATTTATTGAATACACAATTCAATCACCAGTTCCCTGATTTATTCCGTTGAATACTCACCTCACCCACTCATTAATTCAAGGACTTGTCAGGGAATTGACCTTTTTACTTTTTATCGAAATATAATAGAAAATTATTTGAATTAAAAAAATTCACAATATAACGAATTTGAGAAGCCCACATCCCTACCTGAAATAAATGTGAAAAAAGAAAAAAAAAGTAGACATCTAAGGAACGAAATATTCCCCTAACTCAGTAATATATATGTACTTATTTTTCCCTCGTCTCTCCCTTTTGATTAATCCTAACTTCTCTAAACGTGATAAATGATTGGAGGCAGTACTTCCATCAATATGAAATACTTCTTGTATATCTTTGGCTGTCACTGGTGGAATCCTATGGTTATTTGCTTTTAAATAACTGAGGATTTCCCATGATTTCTTATAGAGACAGTCGATAATATCTGGTGATATTTCCTTTTTTACTAACGCGGTATCTAACATTTTCTTCATCTCCACATATTTTTTATAATTTATTTTTATAGCATTCTATTTTTTTTGTCTAAAAGTTTGATAAATATCAAACTGTCCTAGCTATTTAAAGGAAAAATCTAGTGTTGTGTATTGATGTTGCTCATCCATATTGTTCATTAATACACTATTGAATATAAATCTGTGCACTGTTAAACAACATTAATAAATGATAAAGGCAAAATATGTTAGAGGAATACATGTCTAATCCCGAGATTAAGGAGACCATCTTACAATTTTTACAGGAAAACCATCCTAAAGATTTTAATATTCAAGAAATTGCCGATGCTGTCAACATCCACCGAAATACCGTTAGCACTTACGTGAAAGTGTTAGTGGCAGAGGGAAAACTTAAGATCTCAAGAACAATGGGAAAAATTTCGCTCTATTCCTTCATAAAAGAATGAGACTATTGGGTCTGATGCTTACAGTACTAGAAATTATAGAAATTATTGGCGGATTTGTAGGAATTTTCGCAATTATTATTGTTATATGGGATCATTTCAAGGATGATCGAAAGTTAACCAAACAAGTCCAAGATTATTATGAGAGTATCGAGCTTTTTCTTGCCCGAAATATCCAAGTAACACAAATAGGAAGTGACAATAAACAGCTTTATATCAAATATCTTTCTGAGTTCGAATACTACAAAAACATAATGGAAAATAATTTCAGTGATTTTTCCAAATATCTTGGACTCATTCTGGGAAAAAGTAGGGATTCAAGATATAAAGATAATAAGGCATATATCACTAAAACTGGATATGTTCTTGTAGATAAAGGGCAACTCCTCTTCAGGGACCCAGAAATGTTAGGAACTTATGAAAGACACGCCATAGGGAATGCAACATACCTGAAAAAGAGTGAAATCATTGTTATTGATGCCTTTCTTACAGATCTTAGGATGTATTGGAAGTCTCACTACCAAAAAACCTTCTTTAGACCAAAGTTAAAAAAGATACTTGATATCTCCGATTTTGTGGTTGTAGACGACCTTGTACCAGGCTACTCCACTCACTAAAAGAGATGTATAAATATAAATTCCTAATCCAGAGCTAAAATCCTTTCCATCAATTTCCAAGTTGTAAGATCTTAAAAAAACAGCCATTCTGTTTTTTGTTTTTTGCAGAATTAACCCTGTTTTGTATTTTCTTAATTAACGGCAATCGCTCATAATCTACGGAGCCACAGTAAGTGAAATATATGATGGATCTTTCATCAATAGTAGTAAACTTGCGAACATGAGCGTCTTTATCATGAGTAACAGCAGTGTAATACGTAATTTCAAGAAGAAGGGCAACTAATTCCAACACTGCTCGTTCATCTTTTAGTGATTTTCTGGTAATTGCTTTCATATTCTTTCGTATGGTAGTGATAACCTTTGGACCAAATCTGTTCCTCCGTATTTCATAACATTTTATACAGAGGTCATACATACTGTCCCTAAAGAACTCCGACTCACTTACCACCACAAACCCAAAGTCCGAAAAGAATACTTTCTGGTTATACAAATTAAAATCTTTAGGATAAACAACCAATATATAAGTATTTCCTAGAATTTCCATTAATATCATCTCAAAACTAGATTAGATAATTAATTGTTAGACTAGAACTATTTAAAGGAAAAAGAATCATACTTGTAATTTGATGCTTTGATGATAGTATACATACTAATAAAAGGTCATGATCCTATCCTACGAGGCGTAATCAACGCCAATGACATAATAGGGTGAGACAAAAAGTAAATGTACACTACCAAGAGGCAGGGTACACTACCAAAAGTAGTGTACTTCCTTTCCACTTATAGCAAGAAACAGTAATAAATATGTGGTAACTAAGGCAGGTCAAGATTTATTAAGTAGATATGGTATTAGTGTTTTTAAACAGGAAGAACGATTATATAATTTCGAGGTTTGGACTGAAGAAGATTTAGAAAAATTGACTCAAAAGAGAGTAAAAAAAAGAAAATAGTAAAAGTTGTGTTTTAAGTATGGGTAAAAATCATAAGAAAAGAATAGAAATAAGATTTTCTGAAGAAGATATTAAAAATTTAGGTATTAAATTAGATTGGAAAGGAAATGGGACTCAAAATGATCCAATAACAATCTCAAATGTAGATGGACTTCCAGAAAGGTTTACATTATCATCAAGCATATTATATATAAATATCCTGAATTGTACTTTTGATCATGTAATTCTTGAAAAATGCCAGAATATATCAATCAGAGATTGCTCATTTAATCAACTGGGATTAGTAATTAGCTCTAACAATAGAATAGTTAATTCTTCTCTCTCTTTGCTACATCTCGCTTTTAGTTATTATAATCATTTAGAAGGGTGTGTTATTTCGAAATCCAGCAATATCTCAAGTAGAGAGAATGATTTTCGAGATTGTAATCTCACTGATAAAGCTCGTAAAAGAATAGAGGAAGATATCTTTGACCCTTCTTATTATGTTAGACTTTTATTAGTCGCAGCCATAGGTGTTGGGCTCTTAATAATTATATTGATTATATATTATATTATAAACTCATTTCCTTTAGATGTTAATTTAATTATAATTATCGCAATAAGTTGTGCTATAATCAGTATTTATCTAATATTGAGAAGATTAGTGAAAAACAAGAATATCCATAAGGATTCTAACAAAATAATTTCTGAAAAATTTAAAAAAAAAAATAGGAGTGTGAAAAAGAATGAAAAAAATTAATTATTTATATTTTGTAAGTGCGTTATTTTTTGTTATTATAATTTCACGCGCTACAATGACCTATGCATGGTCAAATGGATATCTGGTTGGAACACATGAGTTGGATCCTGGATGGGGTCAACATCCTGTTCCAGTATATCAGCAATATTATACTATGGCAGTTGGTCCTAATACATTAAGAAGATATTACGGTACCCATGATTGGATCGCTGAATCAGCATTAAAACTTTTATACAACATTCGACCTGATAATGAATTTTTAGGGAGATTACAAAATTATAATGATCCTGACAATCTAATTTTTTATTACCTTTATGGGACAGAAATACCAGATCTTGAGAGTGGTGTTCCTTCTTATTTTCAAACAAGATGTGGTAATAGATATGAACCTCAATTTCAGAGTCATAAAACTCTAGTTAATTCCCATAATCGACTATATTTTTTTGAAAATGGAGACATAAAAGAAGATTCAGCATGCCAAGCAGCTAATGCACTCTATTATGAAATTCAAGAAGCCTTTAAGATAAAGGATTGCCAGTTAGCTGCCACTTTTATTGGAGCTCTAATGCATGTAATTGCTGATGCTACGTTTTATTATCATGTATTAGAGGGAATAAATGTTGGTAGACCAGAGTATCAGACTCATGTCCTGCATGTTACTTTTAGAACTTGGAGTGATGTGAATTTTGATAGAAACAATGAATTCTTTAATTTAGATGAGGTGATCAACAAATTGACAGTTATGGATCAGTTCAGCCCTTACTTCGCTACATTATGGGCCGGTTTAAATACTCGTTTTGGCAGTTTTCTGTATAAAGATGCTGAGTTTTTGCTTAATAATGCTCCAACTACAATAAGTCATCATTATTGGACACTGATTGAGGGGTATTGGAGTGAATATTCTCAGGAAAATACTTGGACTCATTCAATGAGACCAAGCACCGCTGATGACTTTCAAGCTTATTTTGATACGGTTGAACATAACTTGAACCAAGCAGTTTATTATTGCGCAGCGACATTAAATTACATTATAAATAATGCAGGATATACTGATTGCCAATGCTCGGGAGAGAATCCCCCTCAAGAGCAGAATCCCCCCAGTGGGGATGGGGACAGAGATAGAGTGGGTATACCTCTTGCAACAAGTGAGTTTAGTGCATTACTTTTCTTTAATGCTGTAGGTTTGGCTTCAACTGCTATCGCTTTCACTATGATGAAATTGATTGAAAAGGTTCTACAAGAAGGTAAAAGCCTGAAATCTTTGGTTAAAATCTTTAATTAAAGTTTCTTTTCAGATTCCAAGGTAATTTTCAAGATTCGCAAAGTTAATGCTGTCCTTAAGTTTAAATATTAATATTTCGTAAAGATAACTTAGAGATGTCTGGCAAAAATTCTGAAGAGTATGTTGTTATACGTGGAAAGAAGTATTTTATTAGAAATAATGTACTTGAACTCATTGATGTTACTTGTAGCCTTTCGGAAATTGCAGGATTAAGTAATTTACATAATTTGAGGGCATTAATTCTTAAAGGAAATAGTATTGAGAAGATCGAAAATTTGGAGGCTCTCAGGAATTTAAAACTATTGATTTTAAGCGGCAATTATATTACTACTATTGAGGGCTTAGAAAATCAAACAAATCTAGAGAGTTTATGGTTTGGTGACGGAAATTATCATGGTAATCCCATATCAGAGCTTAAAGGGTTAGAAAGCTTACCCAATTTAAAGGAACTTCATTTCTTTCAAAATGAAATCATGGAAATAAAAGGATTAGAGAAACTTAAGAATTTGGAGATCTTAGAACTCGGACAAAATAAAATTGATAATATTAGTGGACTTGAAAATTTAGCCAATTTAAAGAAACTGTATCTTGGTTCTAATAGCATTAGAGAAATAAAGGGTTTAGAAAATCTCAAGAATTTGGAATCTTTGGAGCTTGTAGTCAATGAAATTACTGAGATTAAGGGGCTTGAAAATTTAAAAAATCTAAAAGAACTTTATCTAGGCCTTAATAAGGTTAAGGAGATAAAAGGCTTAGAAAGCCTCAAGAACTTGGAATATTTATATTTAGAAGGAAATATAATTTCTGAGATTAAAGGCTTAGATGAATTAATCAATTTAAAAGGACTAAACTTAGTGAATAATAGAATATCTAAGATTAAGGGATTAGATTCACTATGGAAATTAGAATGGCTAAATTTAAGTGGCAATACCATATCACAAACACAACATCTTGAGAATTTGACAAATTTAAGGAAACTTAATCTATGGAATAATCCTATAGAAAAGTTTGAAGGCCTCGATTCCTTAAAAAATCTTGAATTCATAGGTGTAGAGGATTGGAAACGTAAAGCTCTAGGTTTTACTAGCCCTATAAAGAAATGTGAATGTTCTGCTCCTAAAAAATAGAATGAATAAAGTTTAATGAATTTTATTTCTTAAATCTGTTATAGATTTGAACATCGTGCTAAATGAATACTTAGCTAACGCATAACTTTATCTATTTAATTTTTTTCTTGGAGATTCAAATTTATTGATTACACACCTCACCCACTCATTAATTCAAAGACTTGTCAGGGAACTGTCTCTTTGTATTTATTTATTTGAACAAAACTAAAAAACTCAAACAATTACAAGTCCTATCTGAGGAGTAAGATTCAATTTTAATAACAACAAAAATAGAGCCTAAAAAGATTACAATTTTGTTTAACTTTATGGATTTAGAAGAAATAGTGGTAATTATCAGTAATAAAACAGGAATTAGAACTATAAAAAATATTTTATTCGTTATTTACTATAGATCTACCTTATTTTCTAAAAAAACCGGATTAACTGATCCTTTTACGGTTCATTGAAAAAAACTATAATTTTCTTATCTTGCCTCCATGATAACGCAGTGTATATACTTTCTCTCCTCTGAAAAAAATTTTCTCAATACCATTAAAACATTCAATATTGCCTTCACTCTTATCAGTATATTCAAAATTTCCTTCAATATAGTTACTCGGTCCACGATAAGGTCTATCCTCACTAACTAATCTCATCGCTTTTTGTAAAAACTTATAGACATCTATTGCTGAAATTTGATCCCCTAACACTCCTCCATAATAGTTCATTCCCCAGATGAACTCTCCATTATCAAAAACCACTTCTTCACCAATGAAAGGATTGAACCCATAATATCTATCACGGTAGTAAAGGTTTTTTTCTTTATATTCTAACTCTTTACAACCATCCTGAAGAATTTTCTCACCGCCCTCACCATTACTAGCATAAGTTTTATTTTTAGCTTTAATAAGGAACTCACTCAATTCCATACATATCTTAAAAATTTAGTTTATATAAATTTTATAATTTATAATAAGAGAAAATTAGTTTTTTCAAAAAACTCTGTTCCAGTTCCCTCATCTGTTCCGTTGAATACTCACCTCACCCACTCATTTAATTCAAGGATTTGTCAGGGAACTGATTTTTTAAAATCAGCTAAAATAAATTTAATTAAAAAATTTTATTCAGAACCTAACTGCCTATCTAAGTCAATCACCAATGGAACCTCTTTCCCTCCTTTCTTAACCACGACTTTCAAAACACCATCTTCAATTACCGCGCTCACAGGCTCAACTTTGGATACTTTTCCCTTAGTCCTTGACTCTAAACATGTGTGTTGCTCGTTATAAAGATAACATTTGATACAGCAGAATCCAACGGGCATGTAGCCAACAATCGAACATTGATCATATGCTTCACAATTACAATTATTACACATTTTTCTTATCACTTATTTATTTTTTATTAACTTTTTGTGAAATTCTTTTTTATTTTATAAGTTCATATTTTCACAATATTAATATATGTCGTTTTCATATTTAAATATTACCGCTTTTCGACATATTATGTTTCGAAAACATCGATTTATGAAAAAATCGATCATGTGATGTAGAATATTCGATCCGTGAGATCAATTCTGATCATCCATGGAGTAAAGAAGTATTTTTATTCAAAAATAATAATCAAAATTATTGAAAAAGATCACAATAATTTTTATGATCGATCGTGAAAACCATGACTAAAAGAATTAAATAATTTGAGGGGATTTTGATCGCTCTCAATCACTTATTCTTAGTTTTATTCAGTGTTCCGAAAAAAAAAGCTCTGAAATTTACTAATATTAAAAGAAATACACAAAATGGGGAATTAGGTGGGCAAAATGCACAACACTATTGATGATTTTGATAAAATATAACAAATATAAAGCGTTTAGTTATTGAAATTTTCTAAAAAATTTATTAAATCTCTATTATTTTTCTAACCATCTAGTTAGAAGGATAAAAAAACTTTTAGACATGTCTGTAATAAATTTTGAGTTTCGAAATGAGGTATTAAAACATAACGCTTCTTTATCTTATTGTTATCAATGTAGTACATGTAGTGGTGGGTGTCCTGTAGCGCTATTAACTCAAGGAAGTTATAATCCAAGAAAAATTATTGAAGAAGCAATTTTGGGTTTACAAGACAAGTTGATAGAGAAACAAGATCCTAATCCTTGGCTTTGTTCAACCTGTCAGGCCTGTGTTGAGCTGTGTCCTCAAAAAGTCGAGATTACTGAAATTTTTACTTTAATTAAAAATAAATGTTTTAATACTGGCAATGTTCCTGAAGCGTTTATTTCTCAGGGGAGGGCAGTTTTAGAGAATGGTGTTGCACTTCCATATTCAAAAGCCATTATAACCAGACGGGAGAAATTAGGACTCCCATCAATAAAAACGGCGCCTGTTGATGAAATAAAGAAAATTCTAAAGGAGACTAATTTTGAGAACAAAATTCCAAAGGAGGAGACATAAAATATGTCGTATGATTTATTTTTAGGTTGTGTAATTCCCGCGAGACTTCCATTCTTAGAAGCATCTTCAAGAAAAGTATTTGAAAAGCTTGGTATTAAATTGAATGATGTTAATGGATTCAGTTGTTGTCCTGACCCAACAGGAATTGAACTTATAGATCATAAGACCTGGTTAGCTTTAGGAGCAAGAAATTTAAGCTTATCAAATAACAATGGTGGGATCATATCCTTTTGTTCTGGTTGTGTTGAAACACTAAAAGGAGTGAACCATTTTATAAGAAAAGACCCAGAAGTAAAGAATGAAGTAAATAAAGTTTTAAATAAAGTAGGAAAAAAATATGAAGGGACCACTGAAGTAAAACATTTTGCGCAAGTTCTATTTGAAAATCTTGATGAAGTTAGAGAGAATGTAGTACATCCTTTAAATGGATTTAAAGTAGCGATTCATTATGGGTGTCATTATCTCCGGCCTTCTGAGATTATCAATTGGGATGATCCATTTGAGCCAATAACTATTGATGCTATAGTTAAAGCAATCGGAGCTGATCCTATTGAATATGACATGAAAATGGAGTGTTGTGGAAACCCTCTTGATAAATCAGATAAAGAGATCTCTCTTCAAATGATTGGTAATAAATTTCAATCAATTCAAAAATCAGGAGCAAATTGCGTTACCTTGGTATGTCCAGCATGTTATCAACAATTTGATTTCAATCAACGAGAATTAAATAAAAAATATGGCTCCAGTTATGAATTTCCGGTATTTTATCTCTCAGAATTAGTTGCGTTAGCATTTGGGTTCAATCCTGAAGAATTGGGATTTAATTTTCATCGTGTTAAACCTACTTACTTATTAGAAGGATTTTAGTTATTGAATTAAGTAATAAAATAAATTTTAAATTTAAATAAAAGATTTGGTAAAAGATGGGATTCGCAGATATAAAAACTTTCGAAAACTTACAGGATGATGTAATCACAGTTAATAGATGTTGTGCTTGTGGTGCTTGTATCGCTTATTGTGAAAACCAAGCATTTAATGTTATTGAGATGGATGAATATACTCCAAGGTTCAAAACTAATAAAAGTGTTGAAAACTGTAAAGAATGTGGGTATTGTTATTACATTTGCCCTCAAACAGAACCTTTAGTAGACAGATTAAAAGAAGAACATCTCATCAAAGATGAACTTGGAAATATAATTGATATCTTTGCCGCAAGGACAACAAATGCAAAAATTCAAGAAGTTGGACAAGATGGGGGTATTGTATCCACAATTTTAACGTATTTATTTGAGACAAATAATATAGACGCGGCAGTTGTTTCAGAATATGATGAAAATTTTAAACCGATCCCGAAAATAATATACAGCAAAGATGATTTAGCAAAATCTGCTGGTACCCGATATTCAATATCATCCAATATTTTGCCGTTAAAAGACTTAACTCATATTGCAGAAGAAATAATTTCTCATAAAAAAAGAATTTATGATCCTGATCAATTACGTATTGCATTTGTTGGAACACCGTGCCAATGTAGGGCAATTGGTAAGATGAAACTTTTACATATTAAACCTGCACACGTCATAAGTGTAGTAATTGGTCTATTTTGCTTTGAAAACTTTGATTATAATAAATTAATAGAAATTCTAAAATCAAAAACTCAAATTAACCCTTCAGATATTAAAAAGACAAACATTAAGAAGAATTTTTTTGTCACCTCAAAAGAAGAAACTGTAAAAGAAGTTAACATTAAAGATCTTGATGAAGCTGTGAGAAATCATTGTCATGAATGTGATGAATTTGTTGGTAGATATTCAGATCTTAGTATTGGAGCTTCCGGTGCTCCTAATGGGTATTCAATGATCCTTACTCGAACTGAAAAGGGGCATAGTTTAATAGATTCATTATTGGCAACAGGATATATTGAAAGATATATTATCCCTGCAGATCAGATTTCAGAATGGCAGCCTAAAAAAATTAATTGGCTTAAAAAAATGACTTCACTTAAAGTGAAGAAATAAAAAAATAGGTGGTATGAATGGTAGAAAACTCTAAAAGTGCTCTTATTATTGGAGCAGGTATTGCTGGTATTCAGGCAGCTTTAGATTTAGGAGATATGGGAATAAAAGTTCATTTAATAGAAAAAGCTCCAGTGATTGGAGGTAAAATGGCACAATTAGATAAGACATTTCCCACGTTAGATTGTTCAATTTGTATTTTAGCACCAAAATTATCAGAATGTTATAGGCATCCTAATATTAGTCTTTATACTCTTTCAGAAGTACAAAAAATAGAGGGAACAAGTGGAGATTTTACTGTAGAAGTCCTTAAACGTGCCCGTTATGTAAAGGAAGATGCTTGTACAAATTGTGGAGATTGCGCAACAATTTGCCCTGTACGAGGTGTTCCAAATTATTTTGATGCAAACTTGAAAAATAGGGCAGCTGTGTATATTCCTTTTCCTTCAGCAGTTCCTCCTGTTTATATTATTGATAAAAATTCATGCGTATATCTAAATTATGGAATTTGTGGATTATGTGCTACGAATTGTGGTGCAGAAGCAATTGATTTTACACAAAAAGACGAAATTTTAGAAATTGATAATGTTGGTTGTATAATTGTCGCACCAGGATATGGGTTATTGGAAGATATCAATCCTCTTGCTAATTATGGTTATAAAAAATATAGAAATGTGGTAACTTCCTTAGAATTTGAACGGTTAATTTGTGCTTCTGGTCCACTCGAAGGGCATTTAAGAAGATTATCTGATGGGGTGGACCCTAAAAAAATTGCTTTTCTACAATGCATAGGTTCACGTTCAGATAGAGATCAAAAGTACTGTTCTTCTATATGTTGCATGTATTGTACAAAAGCAGCAATGATAGCCTATGAACATAATAATGATTTAAAATCATATGCTTTTTATATTGATATGAGAGCGGGAGGGAAAGGGTTTCAATCTTTTCTCCATAGAGGAGAGGATGAATATAATATCAAATATATTAAAAGTAAAGTTTCACATATTGATATAGATGAGGATGAAAGTCCTATTATTACTTATGAAGATCTTAATACATCAGAAATAAAACAAATGAAAGTAGATTTAGCAGTTTTAGCAACATGCATTATTCCTTCACAAGGGATTGAGAAATTAGCAGATGTATTAGGAATTGAATTAAATCAATATAATTTTATAAAAACTGATCCATTTTTTCCGGTAGAAACGAGTGTAGAAGGTATTTTCACATGTGGTTGTGCTCGTGAACCAATGGATATACCTCGCTCGGTTGCTGAAGCAAGTGGGACAGCAGCAAGAGCAGCAGAAGTGATTAAAGGAGGTTGTAGATAGTATGTCTGAAAAAGAAAAGGAGGACGCCCGAATCGGGGTTTTTGTTTGTTCATGTGGCTCAAACATCGGAGGCCTTATAGATGTTAAAGAAGTAGCAAAATATGCTAAATCTTTACCCAATGTTGTATTTACTGAAGATAATTTATATACTTGTTCAGAAACAGGATTAGCTCAGATAAAAAAGGGGATTAAAGAACATA
>JAEOTH010000109.1 GCA_016839915.1 Promethearchaeota archaeon | reverse complement strand
ATTTGTCAACTCCTAAACCAGAAGGAAAAATTATTCTAGATACTCTTGCTTCGTGAGCAGCTTCAACTAAAATTCGCATTCCATCGATATTGATCTTTTCGAAAAGTTCTTCAGATCCGCACACAACGCCTCTAAAATGTATGACTGATTTACAGCCAGCAATAGCTTTTTTTAAAGAATCAAGATTGAAATCTTTAATGATTACTGCTTTAGCACCATATGATTCCACTTCTTTAGCCGCATCATCTCGTCGTACAATGCCAACCACTTGCCATCCTTTTTGGATCGCTGCCGTTATTGTATGTTTTCCTAAATATCCATTGGCCCCAGTAATTGCTAATTTCTTGTATTCCATCTCGTGAGCATCTATAACTCTATTATAAAATGTAAAACTCATAACTATTTTAAAATATTGTCTATTTTTTATTGAAATATCTTATGGATGGTGTATAACTAATTTCATATTTATTGTTTTTAAACGCAAAATATAAAAATATCAAAGAGCTTGTACTATACAAAAATAGTGAACACAAAAAATTAACAAAGGGGGCAATCTATATATGGGATTTAAAGTAGTTGTTGAATCAACAGAAGCTAAATTTAGTGCATGTCACTTCTTGAAAGAACCTCTTCAATGCACAAGGCTGCATGGCCATAATTATTATGTCTCTGTTGAAGTAAGTGATCATCTGGATAAAAATCATTTTGTTGTAGATTTTACTGATCTAAAGGAAAAATTGATGTCTATCGTTAAACCTATGGATCATTATGTTTTAATACCGACAAAATCAGATGAATTAGAAATAAGGGAGGAGACAGATTCCATAGAAATTATTGCATCTAATAAACGATATATGTTCCCCAGAGAAGATGTTTTCTTTCTACCGTTACCAGCTACCACAAGCGAGCTTTTAGCAAAATATATTCATAGTATATTAAAAGAAGAGTATAAGGACAAAAAGATTTCAGTAAGAGTGGGAGAAAGTAAAAGTACTATGGCTGTATTTGAGGAATAAGATAAAATCTTCGTAAACTTAATTTTAGCCTCAGTTAATCGAAATTGAACATGTTCAGCCAAATTAATATATTTTTTATAAAGTATTAAAAATACAAATAAAAATACATATTTATTTCATTTTAATATTGACTGATAAAAGATATAAATTAGGTGTTTTTTATGGCATTGGACCAGATACAGAGATGCTAACTCAAAAGTTTGTAGGAAATCTCATTAATAATGAGGAATTTTGTAAAGCTTGTGAAGATTTAGAACAAAATGTAAAATGCGATAAATGCCGTGAGCATGCTAAGAGTTTTTCTAATTCAATTTATTATTTTGAAAAAGTAGGAGAAAATGTTCCCGAATTTATTGAAGAACCAGAAGAATTTCTTCCTAAAATTCTCCCTTCAGTTGATTTTTTAATGGTTGTAGGAATTCACCAAGATTTGCTCTCTGGTCTTCCTAATTATCTAAAAGACAGTGGAATAAAAGCCGTAATTGTGCCAATAGAAAATCCTAAATGGGTGGCTGCAGGACTTCAAGTTCAAGTATTGGAAGAATTCGAGAACTATGGTATCCAAGCAGCTTTTCCTAAACCTTTCTGCTCCTTAAGTAAAGAGTTAAATGAATATAACAAAATTGGCTTTCATTTGACAAGCAAACATGATTTTATTGATGTATTTATTGATTATTTTAAAATTGGAGAACCAATCGTCTCATTTCTATTAAGCAAGGATGGAGAATCAATTGAAGATACTTGTGTCACTCAAAGTGCTCCATGTGGAAGTACCTATTATATTTGCCAACAATTAAAATCTAAGTATTTTAAGAATGGAAAGAGTGGAAATCTTTCTTTAAACGAAAAAATAAGCAAAGCCCATCATGCCTATCCTTGTAATGCCTCAATGGATCAAGATTCTATCCTCAAGGATTCTATACTGCATGTAGGAGGATACTTAATCCGAAATGCAATCCGTCGAGAGCTAAACCTTGAAGAACAAGAAGGGCAAAAACTTGTATATGTTATAAAATAGTAATTTTATTCTTGATCAAAAAGGTTATTTATTAAAAATAAAATTATTATAAGAAAATACTTAAATGTGTTCATATAGGAATTCATTCTTTTATAGTCAATAAATGACAAATTCTAATAATAGTACAGACAATCATTATATAGGTGAGAAAGTATAACTACAATAGCATGTTCATCATCTATTTGTGAAATTGACGAGGAAGAAAAAGAATCTTTTTTTGAAGAAAAGTTTTGGTATTTTATAATTCCTGCTGCGATTTTACTTGGAATCTCGATTTTTTTAGAATTTGCATTTGAAATTGTGTTAATTGCTCAAATTTTAGCAATTGCTTCAATGGTTTTTTCTAGCTCTGGAGTTGTCAAGGAAGCTATAGAAGATCTAAGTGAAAAGAAAATAACTGCAAACTTACTAATGGTTATCGCGGGTGTTGCCTCATTTTTTATATTACACGGTCAAGAAGGAGCAACAGCATTATTGTTGTATGCTATCGCTGAAAGATTGGAAGAAGTAACAGCAGATAAGTCAAGAAATGCGATTAAAGAACTACTTGAACTGGCTCCTGATGATGCATTGTTAAAAACGGATAATGGTTATGTAAACGTTCCATCAAAACAAGTAAAAGTAGGAGATTTTGTTGGAATAAAACCAGGGATGAAAGTGCCTTTAGATGGAGTTATTGCAAAAGGGAGTTCCTATTTAGATGAAAGTGCGATTACGGGTGAGTCTGTACCCGTTTTTAAAGAAAAAGGGGATGAAGTATTTGCTGCAAGCTTAAATTCAGATAGCTTCCTAAATATTGAAGTTATAAGAGAAAGCACAAATACAATTGTAGCACAAATCGCAGAAAGTGTAAAAATTGCGCAACAAAATAAAAGTGAAAAGGAGAAATTTATAGAGAAATTTGCTAAATATTACACACCTATAATTCTTATATCTTCTATTTTAGTGATGATAATTCCTTCCTTGTTAGGCTTGAATTTCTATGACTGGTTTTATCGCGGATTGGTTCTATTAGTTGTTTCATGTCCATGTGCTTTAACTTTATCTACTCCATTAGCTAACATTGCTTCCTTAACTAAGCAGGCAAGAGAAGGAATTTTAGTTAAAGGGAATAAATTTATCGAAAAGATTCAAGATATTGAGGTGTTTGCATTTGATAAAACTGGGACCCTTACTGAAGGTAAACTAAAAATTTTTGATATATTTACTTATAATGATGCTAGAAAGTCAGATATAATTAGTATAGCTGGTAGTTTAGAGGCCCTTTCAGAACATCCGATAGGAAAAACTATAGTTAATCACACTAAAGAATTGGATCTACCATTTCATGCAGTTGATAATTTTGAAGTAATAAAAGGAAAAGGGATAAAAGGAAAAATTGATGGAGAGATGTTTTATGTTGGTAGTCAGAAATTTATTGAAGAATTGAATTATAATCTACCAATCAATGATATCGAAAACATCGTGACATCAGGAACAATCCCAATTTTATTAGGAAAACAACAACACTTATTAGGAATAATTACAATTAGAGATGTTTTAAGAGTCTCCGCTCCAATACTGATTAAGGGTTTGAAAAAGAGAGGCTATGAGACTGTTTTAATTTCAGGGGATAATCAAAATGTATGTAATTCAATTGGAACATGCTTAGATATCGATCAAGCTTATGGTGAACATTTACCAGATCAAAAGTTACAGGAAATAAAAAATTTAAAACAAAAATATAGAGGAGTTGCGATGGTTGGAGATGGTATAAACGATGCTCCTGCTTTAGCTTTATCAGATTTAGGAATTGCTATAGGTGCTTCTGCCACAGACATTACAATAGAAACTGCCGATATCATTGTTATTGGTGAAGATTTGAAAAAAATTCTGACATTTATTGATATTGCTAAAAAGACTAATAAAAAAATTAAACAGAATATTTGGACATCTATAATTGTAAAGGTATCGTTCGCAATTTTAACCGTTATCGGCTTTATGACGCTATGGCTTGCGGTAGGTATAGGCGATATGGGTGTATCTCTTCTAGTTTTACTTAACAGTCTGACTATTTTTAGATATAAATTTGTGTATAAGGAGATTTCCATGGAGGAATTAGAAAGCGAAGCTAAGTTAGTAATATGTGAAAATTGTCAAACTAAAGATATCATTCCACAACATCATGGTCGAGATATGGTTAAAAAAGGAGATAAATTAATTTGTTGGAAGAATATTCTCAGCAGTGAGGAATTAGAAACGTGTGACGAGGAATTACCACTTCACTGTCCCTATTGTCAAGAAAAATTAAATTTAGTTTGATACTCTTAAGATTTACCTCTATTTATATTTTATAAAATCCTTAACAGAAAAGCATTTTATATTGAATCCTTTTTTCTAAATCTTTAATAAATTTTAACAAACACAGTTAAAACCTTTAATTATTATTCTAATTTAATAAAGAAAGAGTAATAGAAATGAAAACGATTAAATTAGGAAAAACGGGAGTTACTATTCCTATCCTCGGTCAAGGCACCTGGGGCATTAAAAGTTTCAGAAGTAAATCATATTATAAAAAATGGAAGGAATCAATAAAAAAAGGCATCGAACTTGGAATTACTCATATAGACACAGCTGAAATGTATGGTAGAGGCACCTCAGAACAAATTCTTGGACACGTTATTTCTGAATATGACAGAGATGATTTGTTTATCACAACAAAGTTATTTCCAATGCATTTAAGATATAAAACTATGAAAAAAGCAGCGTATAAAAGTCTTAAAAGATTAGGCATAAAAGAGATTGATCTTTATTTAATACATTGGCCTTCTCCTTTTAATTCAATAAAGACTCAGATGAGAGTTTTAGAAGATCTTGTCAATGAAGGAAAAGTAAGGTATATAGGAGTAAGTAATTTTTCAGTTAAACAATTTAAAGAAGCTCAATTTTATCTTAAAAATACAGAATTAGTTAGTAATCAACTACATGTGAGTGTTGCTAGGCAGAAACATATAGGAAAGTCGTTATCTTTTTATCAAAAAGAAGGAATTATAATGACTGCCTATAGTCCTTTAGGACATAACGGTTTCCGCAATTTAAAAGGAGAGTTGAGAAATAAATTAGAGATGGTTGCAAAAACTCATAATGCAACTATTCAACAAATAGCTATTGCATGGTTGGTCAATCATGAAAATGTAATAACAATTCCTAAAGCATTTAAAATAAAACATATGATAGCAAATGCAGAGGCTGCTAATATCAGGTTATCTGATAAGGAAATTAAACTATTTTATGAAGATGGACGAGAACTAGAAAGAATTAAGATAGTATCAGCTTAATTTAGATTTTATTTACCAATTAATTCATTGAATTCTTTTAAATCTTTAATTTTATCAAATTTTTTATCCTGTTTTGCCCTTTCCCTGTAATTATTATCAAAATTCACCACAATCTTCAATAATTCTAAGGATTTTGTTTGGTTATTTCTAAGTGCTTCAAGACAAGCGAGATTATACAGTATATCCATATTCTTAGGATCCTTCTTAAATGCTTTAGTGAGATAATGTTCTGCTTTTTCAAGATTATTTAAGCTTAAATATGTGTTACCAAGATTATTTTGAACATCAGCTAAGTTATTCGAATAAGTTTTAGGATCTTCTTTTGCAAATATCTTAAATAATTTTAAAGCTTCAAGGAACATTTGCTCAGCTTCTTCAAATTTCTGTAATCTAGAGTATACATTTCCAAGAGAATTCTGAATAAATGCAACATTATGAAAGTATATTTCTGGATTTTGCTCAGCCAATTGCTTAGAAATATTCAATGCCTCTTTGAACATTGGTTCAGCGTTCTCAAATTTATTGAGATTTGCATATACATCTCCGAGATCTAATAAAGTTAGTACTAGCTCAGGAAAAACCTGATCAGGATAATGTTCTGCCATTTTTTTTTTAATTTTTAATGCTTCAAGATGCACTTGTTCTGCATCTTCAAATCTATTTAATTCACTATAGATTAATCCAAGATTACTCTGAGTCTTAGCAATATCAATTAAATACATATCATAATACATTTTAGCTAATGCTTTGTAACTATCTATAGAATCAATGGATCCATCTTGAATATCCTCTAACAAGTCCAAATCAATGCCTACATTTCCAAAATCGTTTGAAATTAAGGGTTCCTCAGGTAAATAAATACCATAATATTGTTTTATTACCTCATTATATGCTTTCATTTCTTCAACATATGATTTATCTAATTCACTATCCTCTTTAGAATGAAAATCTGGCGAATGCGCATTATAATATTGCTTTTCTAATTCTTTATATGAATTTAAAGCATCACCGTAAATCTTTTCTGCCTCTTCAAACCGTTTTAAATCAATATATAAAGTCCCTAGGTTTTTTTGGGTTGCTGCAATATAAGGTAAATATATTCTGTAATATTTTTTGGCTAAGTTCTTGTAAATTTCTAAGGCATTAAGGAAGATTTTCTCAGCATCCTCAGAATCTCCAATAACAGAGAAAATGTTACCAACTACATTTAGAATGGGTGCTTTATATTTATCCTCAAGAATAAATAATTCTTGTGCAACATTAATTAATCTTTTGTGTTCATAATCAAATTGCTCTATTTTATTGGCAATTAATAGAAACTCATTAACTAAATCCTCAGATGGATTTAATTTTGCCTTATGATAAAGAAGCTCTATCTCATCTTGAACATTGTCCTTGAGTCTTCTTAACTTTTTTTCATAGTATTGTACCGCTTTTTCATGATTTTTTCCGTCTGTTAGATCTTCTAAAATATCTTGAATTTGCTGAAAGGAAAATTCGTATAACCCTTCTTTACCCTT
Organism: Promethearchaeota archaeon; assembly: GCA_016839915.1. Lineage (GTDB taxonomy): Archaea > Asgardarchaeota > Lokiarchaeia > Sigyniarchaeales > SOKP01 > Loki-b32. The sequence goes on along the minus strand of JAEOTH010000109.1, from coordinate 68,403 downwards.
TTTTCTCTTTATTATTCCGGTATCAAGTAAAAATTGGATGGATTTCTCAATATTTGAAAATTTGCAGCAGGTTTTTATAGACCCACTATCAATATTAGTATCTATTTCCATATTAATTACAAGCAGAGTTTTGAGCAATTCTAAAGCATTTGGATTTGATAAGACAATATCTTCAATAACTTGCATATAAAAAGTCTGTACTTCTAATATCTCACTTTTAGAATTAAAAGGCTTCAATTTATCAAAATCAATTCTTTTATAATTTTTTTTAATTAGTTTTATTAACCCGGAATGTTCCTCAGGAAGCTGTTTAATAAATTCTATAACTTTATTCGGATATCTTACTTTAAATCACTTCTTTAATTTGTTGATATTAATAATGAATTTCATATATTCATATTTAAATATACTTATAGCAAAGAATAACAACTAGATAAAATGAAATCTCAAGAAATGTAATGGTTAAAATGAGTTTCGCGTTAGTGGGGACCTTTACCTATTTCATAAAGAAATGTGGGAACACGGAATTATACCACCTGGTTTTGAAAGTTTATAATATATAGGTTTCGCTATTATCTCTACGATAGTAGTTCTAATAGGGAATATTGGAGTCTTCCTTCTGAGAAAGAAATACCAAACAAGAAGTATGAATCTCAAGATGAGAGAATAAGTACGATTATCATAACTCTATTTATTCTCTCTCAACCTCATTTTTAAGTCTTTTGTAAAATACGAGTCTCCATAGGAGGTATATAAAACTGCTGCGGGATTATGAGGATTTGATCTATCTTTTGCAATTAGAGTGCTAACTGGGGCATTTGAGAGTTGAGTAAAAGTAATATCATGTCCAACACATAAGCCAATTATTAAATTCATTTCAGTATTAGCTTTATTTAATAATAATGCTTGAGCAACGGGATTACATGAAACAAATCCAAGCGGATACCCTGTTTTGGAGAAAACAGTATATTCTTCAGGAACTTCGAGGTCGATTTTTTTAATTGCTCCATTTTTACAGCATACTGAACATACTTCAAAAGAATATTTATCTAGGATCTCTGCTGTCTTTTTTGCTTCTCTTCGCAAACCAACGCAAAAAGCCAATCCGATTTTTTTATATCCCATTCTTGTAGCAAATTCTATAGTATCTTTTAAACGAGGCCAATTAATATATCCTGAAGCTTCTACAATAGATGCCATTTTTGTTGTTTTTTTTATGACCTCATCAGTCTTATAATGATTGAATGCTTTATCTTCAATTTCGGGACTCACAATCATAGGACAATTTTCTATATTTTTGTTTGGTTTTCCACGGATGCAAAAATTTAGACTATTACAATTATGACAAGTAGGATCCACTTCTAATCATTTATTATATTTAATTGATATTTCATTCTCTATTGAATTTTTAATTTTTTATTTACTTAAGAATTTTTCCCGTTTCTAGATACCATAGATATAAATCTAATTCAGCTAAATTTAATTCAATTTTATTTCCAATATCTTTCAACACTTCTTCAATTTCAAGATATTTAGATTTAGTTAAAATCTTTGGTTTTTCAATTAGATTATAATAAACTAAAAGATCTATTATATGAAAGTCAATTATCGCATAATTATTATAACCAATATTTCTTAGGAAATGACTGGCTTCTTTATATCCAATTCCCTTAATGTTTTTAGCGATCCAGTCTCTCAAATTATGTCCATCATTTCCAGATTTAATAATACTTTCTAACTGAGATATTTTTTGTCTTGCCTCAATAATAAATCTAGATCGCACATTAGGAAACCGATAACCTAATTCTTTAAATTTGTTTACGAGACGTATTTCCGAGTAATTGAGAAAACCTTCATTAATATATTCATGTATTTCAATACATTTTGCAGCACTACAGTTAGCTGTCATAAGGCAAAAGCAGAGTTCTTTGAATATCGAATCTATAGGCTGGTTTTTAATAACACTGAATTCAAATAAACGAGTATCAATGCGATTTTTTATCTCACTATTTTTAAGATTCTGTATTTTGTCTAAAAGCTCATGCATTTTCTATGGATTTAATTGGTTTTTATAAAAACCAATAAGATTTTTAGGAATTTTAAATAATTAATAGTTAATTAGATAAGAGAATAGGACTATCTACATAAATTTTGCGGGAATTGCCAAGTTTGGTCAAAGGTGATGGGTTCAGATCCCATTCTCGTAGGAGTTCGGGAGTTCAAATCTCCCTTCCCGCATTTCATATTGGTAAAAGTCAAAATAATAATATATTAGTAAAATTATATAGTAATATAAATTGAAACTGATAAACTTATATTATGCCAGATGATAAATTACCAGAAACTGATAAAAAGAAGCTTATTGTTTTTCAGTATAATGATGAACTAAATGAATTCCAAGAATTAGAATTAGCGGAAGATATTCAAATAACTGAACTTTTGGATCCAGATTTTGTACTACTTTTTGTTGATCCTACCAGATATCGCGTTTGGATTTGGCATGGTAGTAATACTACTACAAGGATGAAATTTATTGCTGCGAAATTAGCACCTTCCATTAGGGATAGGTATGGGATTGGTTTTAAAATAAGTGCTGTCGATGAGGGTAATGAAACTTTAGGTTTCAAAATACTCGCTGGTATAGAAAAAGAGCCTGAATATATAGAAGCACAAACTGGACCCACCTATGAGGGAACTGAACAAGATATGGAACTGCTTGAAAGTTTATCAAGAGAGAAAATCCTATTACTTCTTGAAAAAACAGGTGTACCGGAAGGTTATGAGAGGAAAATCGTAATAGTTAAAAACAAAATATATGGGTACAAGGAATACGATAGAAATTATTTAGACTCTGTGATAAAAGAAAAAAAGCTTTTTCCATTAAAAGAAGACATTGAAGATGGACCATACTTAGCAGAGAATTATATTCCTAGGATGCTATTTTCATATAATAACGTTGTGTTACTTGAACTTTTACAAAAAACCGATAAGAAATAAAATTAGTTTTAAACTTACTCTAATGTCTTATGTTAGATGTCCCCCTTCTCAACAACGTAGAACGGTTATATGTAAAAGACTTAAAAAAAGAAAAATCTTAAGTATTATTTTTATAACTCTTTCAATGCCTTAAATTTAACTTATTAATTATAAAGAAAGTGAAATTTAGTTTGAAATTTAAAAAGATTGACTTGGTTTTCATTATTTTACTTATAGCTTTAACCATAATCGCGATTGATTTTTTATTAAATGAATCTCATAGAGTTATTATAGAAAATTTATCAAGATATCCACCCTTTTTAGATTTGGGTTCAGGGCTTCTCATTACTTTTTGGGTTTGTATGATTGGAAATTTACTCCCAATCCCTACTCCATATACATTTGTTGTGTGTTATAGTTCCCTACCATTTCGAGAATTAAACCCTTTTGTTCCTCTTTTAGTTGGATTTATAGCATCTTTAGGATGCTTGGTAGGGGAGATGGTTGGGTATTTAGTAGGTAGAGGTGCTTCAGAAGTAATTTCTGTAGACAGAAAAGAAAATTTAAAAAAATATCAACAATATTTAGTTGAACATCCGAAACTAGCACCATTCCTTATTTATCTCTTTGGACTTACACCTTTAAATGACGATATGATAACAGTACCATTGGGTTTAATTAAATATGACATTAAGAAGACGATTTTTTGGGTATGGTTAGGAAAACTAGGACTTATGTTAATATTTGCTTATAATTTGTTTAACATATGTATTTTTTTAGGAGGAGAAAATTGGATACTTAGTATTATAACATTATATTTCACAGTCATTATAGTTTATCTCATGTTAAAAGTCGATATTGTAGAAATCTTCAAGAAATTAAAGAAAAATTGAAATTAATTAATTTCTGTTCAACATTAATAACGACACTCGCGACAGATACAGTTCCTATAGATAATTCTATCTAAGTTTAAATAAATGTTAAGTAACTTAAAGGATTTGAATTTATATAATTCTCAATAGAATGGAGCTAGAATACACTATTTCAATAATTTAATGAAATTAAAGTTAGCTATATTTTTGGATAATAAATTCCTGCAAAGACCAAACATATTTCTCAAGATTTAAAATAAGGATTTTTTGTTGAACTTTTCGTAGATAGGTTACATCTAATTGTTTAAATAATAATTTCAAGTTATCTATTGTATCAAAAATTTGTACAATAACCTTCCAATCGTTCGCCCATTCATAATCTTGATATTCTATTTGTTTCATTTAACTAATCAACTCTATTGATGAGATATTGAAATTATATTCTCTGAGGATATTCATACTAACTTAGCTTTATAAATATTTAGATACTAATAGATTTCTAATACAATTTTTAAAAAAAAAAAGAAAATCAGAATAATTTAATGTGTCAAAAAACTTCTATTTAGAGACGATTACAACAGTTTCAGAAGTTTTCTGCATAATTCTCAGTCTATTCTTCGGATCTTCAGAATTTTTAAGAACTCCAATGATAAGATCTAATATAAGAAAAGGGGAACTCTTGAAAATATTATTTATAGCATATTTACTCAACGAAGCATTTCCCAAAGTTTTTTCATCAACAGTTCTAAGTTTTAATAACTTTTTTCCTACAGTTTGACCATTATTATAAGATTCCATGAGCCAATGATATAAGAATCCGATAAACCAATCAAAAGGGAATGAAAGTGTCCAGAATCCGCTTTCAAAAGGATTGAAAATATTAAATGGTATCCAAGACACAAATAATACCAATGAGAGCAATGTACCAATCCCCCCAATTATAATAGAATCAACAATAAATGCAATTAATCTATTTACAAAAGTACCGTATTCTACTGTTGTTGAACTAATTTGGGGTTTAGGAGTGGGTATTAATACCGCTGTATCTTGTCTATGATCAGAATATTCCTGTCTTGTTCCCAGATTTTCACCACAAGAATGACAAAAAGTTGCGAATGGTTCTAATTCATTTCCACATTTAGGACAGAATTTTAATGACAAATTTCATTTACTCCATGTGATATATTATTAATTATATTATTTTTATTGAATAATAAGCTTAATTAAATAATTTATATATAACTTCTAGAGTCCAATTTTAAGAAGATCCTTCAGTTATAAATACATCTGAAAGTTTTTTTCTACGATATCTTTAGTTTCTTTAAATTCAGAGACGTTAATTAATTTGTTTAGATCTTGGATTTCGACTAATTCGTCTTTGAATTTATTCTTAAATTCAGTTGCGAAGTTATCCATCAATTTCTTCAAAATAGCATTTTTACGATTAGTTATTAACACAACCGCAAATCCAAGTTCGTCATAATTCACTATTATATCCGAATTTTCCGTCTGGAGTACCTCAATTTGATCTTTTGGATCAACAAATTCAGAGAGAATATGGTTAATTCCTATAAGGATATTTCCCCATATGGATGAATCAACTTCATCATTAGAAATAGTAAAATGATAGGAATACAAAAGAATTCCTGATTTGTGGTATATATTGATATAGTATATTTTGTTGGTTAATTCTAAGAACATTTCAGGTCTCTTTATTAATATATAACAAATCGACAAGACATTAACCCATAAAGAGAGAATATGTAATTCCCTAAAAATAGATAATTGAAAAGTAATGTACAAAATATACATCAAGATTAGAATAAAAAAAATAAATGTATTTACAATTAAACCTTTTACTGGTTCTTTTTTCCTTGCTGTAATGTAAATTACATAAGAGAGTAAGAAATAATATATCACAGAAGAAATTTGAAAAATTCCAATGATTAACCCAGCCGAAATGCTGAATATGAAATTTATGATAGAAAGATCGGTAATTAAAAAAGGGGGAGTACTTAAAGAATTAATTAAAATTTGAACCGAATTCGGTGAAAAAAACGAACCTATTAACAAACCAAAGAGTGTAGTAAATATTAAAAAAGGAAAATACGGAATCTTCTTAAATTCTTTTAAAAAAGTATAGATTAATGAATTAATAAATAACGAGATAAAACCAAATATAACGGAAAGCTTCCAAAGCAAAATATTAATACTTTCAGAAAATAAAATTAATACTGAAAACAAATAAAGCGTCGAATATATTATAACTGCATTGAAAATTGCTAAAAAATTCAAATTAGCGGTCAATTTGATACCATATTTACCCTGATTTTTAAAAATAAAAATCATGGTGTATATACTAACACTTAGTGTGAAAACGTATCCTATAATTATCAAAAATAAGCTAAACATACAATTTATTCACAAATATAATTTCTTAATCTTTACCTATAATTTGATTTCTTTAAACAATATATTAATGAATCTAGAAGAAACAGTCATAAATATAATTTTATTTTGTTACTGATAAAATAAAATATTCAAATCTTCTTTCAAAAATCTAATTTTCAAATATATTTAATCCTTTATAACAAAAGGTTCGAAAAATTCCAGTATAATTTCTTTTGCATTCCTAAATTCTGAGACATCGATGAGACCAGTAAGATTTTGCAGTTTTTCTTTATTCAATCCTGTAAACTTAATCATAAAATTACTCACAGCCTTATCAATATATGCATTTTTATGATTAGTTGTCAGTAATATAGCATATCCATGATTGTTATCGTATTCAAGAATAATATCTCTATTTTGCATTTTAATAAGGCCTAGTTGTTCTTTTTTATTAATAAAATTAGAAAGAATGTGGTTAATACCTATAAGTATCGATCCTTTCAATAGAGATTCATCAGTTTCCTCACCAGTCTCGAAATTATATGAATAAAGAAGAATTCCACTTCTATGGAAAATAATAAAATCATAAATTCTATTTGTTAGTTCAATTAATAGAAAAGGTTTTCTAATTGTATAATAGGAAGCAAAGCAAGACCCTATTAAGTAAATAACAGCATATAGATATTTAAATACAATATTTGGAGCAACTATATAAATTGAATATATAGATATAGTAATACAGAATTGAAAAGTAAGAATACTTAACATTTTTCCTGACTTTTTATCACGAAATTGAGGATAATGTTTAATGAGATTATAACATAATATGGCAATAATAGTAATATTATAACTTATAAGAAAGAATAGTAATACTAAATTCTGAAAAATAAAGATATAACCATTTTCATTTAATGTAATCGTAAATGAATTTGATATATATGTTAAACCCATTATTAAACCAATCATGAGGAAAAAGAAAATTGATGTTAAAATGGTTTTTTCTTCAAATTTAATAACAAATTTCTGAAGTAAACTCAACATAACCGTTGAAAGCATCCAAAATAATATTGATAACTCCCACAAAGTTAATGCAATATTCACTTGAAAATAAACATGTGTTGATAAATAAAACGATGCAAGAAAGAAAATTCCCATGCATAAGAATAAGAAAATGTTTAAAGTAACGATAACCTTATTTCCTAAATTCTCACGATTCAAATATATATAAACACTTCCAATCATTGAAATTATTATTGAAACTATGATCAGAAATATGTCAATTATCATAATTCATCCATGAATTCCTTTTTTACTCAGACAAAAAACATATAAATTAATATTATTTAAATTTGATATATTTTAAAATATAATATCTTAAAATGTATTTTCTTCAATTCTAAAACATTAATAGGATATTTAATTGCTACTATTAAAATATAAATAAAAAAAAAGAAATATCCTTATGATTTATTCTATAAAAAGGGTCTCAAGTTTCAATTCTATATGCAAAATTTTATTGATTATCTGAAAAAGGAAAACATTATTGGAAATTTAAAGCAATTATACAAAATTGAGTTAAATGACCAGATTGATGATAATTTTTTAAAGAGGATAATTGAAAGTATTAAATTAAAAAGTTCTGAAAAAGTGATACAGTATGATGTATTTAGTAAAATCTATGAAGATTTCCGAAATCATAGAGAAAAGAAAAAATTAGGTGAATTTTATACTCCATCTCCCGTAGTTAAATACATCTTAGACGCTGTGGATTATAATTATCTCAAAAATATTGAAACAAAAAAAATAATTGATATAAGTTGTGGTTCTGGAAGTTTTATTGTCCAGATAACTAGAATTTTAATCAAGAGATATCTTAAAATCTATAAAAAAGAAAATATTTCAGAATTAACATGTAATGAAGCTACCAATATAATATTTGCAATTAAAAAGAATATTTTTGGGATGGATATTAACCGAACTGCGTGTATTTTATGTCAGATTAATATCCAATTTACCTTATTTGAATTATTGAATTTAGTTTTATCGTTTGAGCCCGATTACCGGTTACCTTGGTTCAATATAAAAAATGATAATGCACTGGCTATTAATTATAGAGAAAAATATGATTATGTAGTAGGAAACCCTCCTTATTTATTTATTAGGGATATTTCTTATGACCAAAAACAAATCATTGAAGGTATGAATTTTAAAACTAATAATGGTCAATTTGATTATTATCAGCTATTTATAGAACTTGGAATAGATATTTTAGTGCCAAATGGTATGTTTGGTTATATAGTGCCAGATTCAATTTTAGTTCTTTCAAATCGATCACTTATTCGGAAACATATATACGATAACACAAAAATTAAAGAGATTTATCATACAGGGCCAAGATTCGATGAACCAGTTGTTTCAAATATCATCATAATTTTAGAAAAGGAAAATAATATACAGGAAAGAAAAAATAACCAGATTAAATTAAAATTGACAACTCAACACGAAGAAACTATCTCACAGTATACTATCGAAAAATGGGACTATAAATTCTTAATAGATTTAAAAGAAATTGATTTTGCAATTCTTGAGCATTTAAACACAAATTTTCCCAAATTACTGGATTTGACCAAGAAGTATAATATTAAATTTATATTAGGACGAGGAGTTGAGTTAACTAAGACAGGAAATGTAATATATTGTGAAACCTGTAATAAATATTTACCAGTTCCTCAAAATAGGTTGAAATGTCGTATGTGTAGCTCAGACCTCAATGAAAAAAACATTGAAAGCATAATTTATAATACAATCCCGACAGATGCGATTAAAAAAAATTTCCATTTATTCCTATACTCTATCAAACGTTATCAGAAAACTCAATATAAGTTTATTGATACTTCTAAAGTTGGAATAAATTATAAAAACTTAAAGATCTATGAAGATCGTATAGTTATAAGACAAATTAGCCAAAACAATAAAATTTGTGCCACTTATGATAAAAAACTATCATTAACGTCTCAATCTTTTTATAATCTAAAGATCATAAAATCTGATATTTCTGAATTTAATAATTTTTATTTGTTAGGACTGATTAATTCAATCCTTTTTTCATATTATTTCATAAAATCGTTTGGAACATATAAAAAATTATTTCCAAGAATTTTAATAGAAAAAATAAAAGATTTTCCAATTAAAATCCCTATTACTAATAAGGAAAAAGAGATCGCCAAAAAAATAATAGAAAGTGTCAAACAACTTTTAGAAAACTCAGGTGAATTAGAACATCTACAACAAACCATCGATTTTCTAGTTTTTGATTTATATCAGATTTCTGAAAATAGTCAGAAATATATACTGGATTATATTGAAAAGTTAAGCCGTTAAATTTTAAGTTATTGATGCTTTTTTGAATTGTAAGTTTTTAAAATCCGATCCCATTTTTCTGCGAGCTCTTCAAGATTCGTTCTTCTAAAGAGTTTAACTGCGCGATCTAAGATTTTAGCAATATTTTCCTCATAATACAATATGTCTTTTTCTTTATCTTTATATGTTGAATCACTTATCATAATTGGAAAAAGGTGGAATATAAATTTAAAATAGAATGGTATTTAGAACTGGGCTTAGATATTTTTTTAATATTATCCAAATACTTATATTTATATTATCTAGGAATGTCTAGCAATATATAAAAAAAGGATTAATTACCAATGGAACGGCTTCCAAGTACTAAGCTTCTTAAAGAAATTTTAAAAAATTATTCCAATGAAGTAAATATTTTAGGAGTTGCCATTTGCGATAGGAATGGTTTCATTATAGCTTCAGAGTCAAAACAAGAAAATGAAGAAGAATCTGATGCAATTATTGGTGCTCTTACTGCTATGCTAGATACTTACATAGACAGAATTAAAGCAGAATTTGGAACAACAGATAATTTTTTTAATATCACAGAAACAGGAGACCGAAAATTTATATTTTGTTCGATGGGTCCAAATTCAATATTATCCACTTTAGCGAAACAATCCACTGCTGATATTGAATTAAAGGTGTATTCTGAGCATATAGCTTCAAAAGTTGAACTTATATTACTTGGAAATCAATATGTATCACCAAAAATACCTGAAATTATAAAAGCATTGTCAAAGACTCGAGGAGGTCAACTTCCAAATTTAGCAGGGGAATATTCAAACAAATTAATATTGACTGGAGATTATCAAGTTGGTAAAACATCTTTAATTAGACGATTTGTTGAAAATAGATTTGAAAGAGATTACATCTCAACGATAGGTGTACAACTTAGCAAGAAAACCATACTTCTAAGTGAAACGACAAAACTAAACTTTATAATATGGGATATAGGAGGGCAAGAACAATTTTTGTTAAATCGGGCAAAATTTTATAACGGGGCTAACGCTGGATTCATCGTAATTGATAGAACTCGTCCAAATAATTTGAAAAGTGTTGAAAAATGGTTTAATGATGTTAAAAAATCAGTACCAAGAAATATCCCAATAGTTATTGTTGGAAACAAATCAGATCTAACCAATGATATAGTTATTAGTGAAGAAGAAATAAAGACGGTTGCTAAGCAATTTGGATTTCATTACATTCTTACATCCGCTTTAACAGGGGAAAATGTTAATGATGCGTTCTTATATATTGCATATAGAGTTGTAGAAAACCTTTAAACCTTTCATTACAAACTTTTTTATAAGTCTCATTTTTTTAATAAATGATATACTATCTGTATCATAAAAAAGATTTGAAATTAAATTGAAGGAGGTTAAAAAAAAATAGTACTAAAAATTATATTCAATGAAATCTTTGCCTTGTGAAACGTTGCTGGATATGTTATGGGTTTTTCAATTAAAGAACTTACATATAAAAACAAATACCTCATTTATCTTAGTGAACAAGAATTAACTGGTCCTTGGTTCAGTTTTGCACTAGAAGGAAAGAAAATTGGCACTATTCCAGTGATTCTAAAAAATATTGAGCCCACTCCGATTTATAATTTAGTTAACACTCGTAAAGGCACTGCAATTAGTAGAATTACTTTAGATTTTAATATTACAGAGTATCTTAAGAAATTAGCTCATGAACAAAAAATAGAATCGATCTCTTTAGAGAAGAAGCAATTTGTTCGTGTATACAAAGATATTTTTAATCCCCCGAAAGTTCCCTATATTTCAACATTTTTCACTATAAAAAATATTTCAGATTTTGCTTTGAGAGATTTTTCAATGTATTTTGTTTTTGATTTTGATATAAATGGACTTGCAGGTTATGATAATGATCTATCCGGATACGATGAAGAAAATGATATTATTTACCAATATGATGACACTAGTCTATATGGTGGATTTTCTCCTATATCTAAATCAACGAACTATGAGACATGTTTAACTAAAGATTTTAAAATCGATCAAAATAAATTAAATCTCTCTAATTCTTTACATAAAGGACAAGGAGAACTTTTATCTGCTTTGCAGATTGAATTTATGACTTTGGAACCTGATCATACATTTCAAACGGCTCTGGTTATTTCTGGTGGTTATAGTAAAGAAGAACTAATTGAAAATATTAAACTAGGAAAAAACGATGCTATGAAACATTTGCATCAAGTAAATAGATCTGTGAAATCAGAACAACGAAATGCTCAAGAAGAAGCTTTTATGAAAATTAATCTCCAGCAAGCAGAAGATTGTAAGTGAAATAAATCCAAATTAATGATTCAATTAAAAAACCCTTTATGGGGAGTTAATTGATGAATACTCTGCTCGAGAAAGGATTTTATTATTTATTTACTATACAAATTCAAATTTTTGATTGCTAAGAATAAATTTGTTCCCTTCTTCACTATAATTATTTATAGAGTATAATAACATATTTACCTCTTGTTTAGTTATAACAGGAAATCTATAGTATACTGAACTATATTTAATATCTTTAACTTTCTTCTTATATCTTTTAACAAATTCAATATGTTGATTTAATCTATCTCTATTAATGTTAATATTCAATTGTTTGAGTTTCTTTGTGCTTTTTTTAAATATATCCATAAATTCAGGGTTAATCTCATACCCTATTGAATTTCTTGCGGATACCATCGCAGCTAATGAAGTTGTACCTGTTCCCCAGAAGGGATCTAAAACTATATCTTCATAAATTGAAAACATATTAATCAAACGATAAGGCAATTCTAATGGGAAAGCACCAGATCTTTTCCTTAATTTTTCGTGAATACTTCTTTCTAAATTTATCTTCTGAGAGGCTCCTCTAATATTCTCCCATAAATCTGAAAACCACTTATTCCTCTCTTCCCAAAAAAAAGCACTATGATATCTGTTATTACATTTCGGGATTATATTTCGTTTAACATTTCCCTTCCTGAAAATTAAAATATATTCATGTTCAAGTGTAACATAAGCGTTTGGAGGTAGCATACCGGAACCCATAAATTTGTTTGGACTGTTTGTTGGTTTTCGCCATAAGATACTTGGTAATACAATAAAATTATTTTTGTGGAAGTAGTTGGTAATTTTAACATGATTAGGAAATAATTGAAAGCTTTCTCCAATTTTTCGTGTAGCATCTCCAATATTCACACATGCAATTCCTCCTGATTTTAAAACTCGAGCCGTTTCACTCCACACTTTCTCTAATTCGGCATGCATTAAGTCAAATGCTATTTTACCATTTTCTTTTTCAAGTCCTTGTTTAATTTCATCATTCAAAGAAGAAAATAATGAATCCCACATCTCAATCATAGGATAAGGGGGTGAAGTTATCATCAAATCTACAGAATTAGATTCTAGTTCACTCATATCTGATGAATTTTTGAAAAATACTTTATGAGTAGTATCCATTTTCGATGAACAAAGATTTGAAATTCAAATTCTATACAACAATATTTTATTTAAAATTTATATAAATTATTATCAAAGAATAGATAAAGATAAGTTGGAGCACCGAAATTATTCAAGTAATTTTAATAATCCTTGATATATCCTTATTGTATATTTAATTGGCTTAATAGTTAGAAGAATATAAAATTTTTATTTTAATAATTGATCAAAATACCCTACGATTCTCAGTTTATTATCAAATCGATTAAAATCTGTTATAATTCCTTTTAATCCGGAGCCATTATGATAAAGAAATTTATCAAATTTCATATTAACTATTCCAAAACTTCCAGGAGGGATTTCTTCTCCATAAGTAAATTTAAATGGTGTAGATTTTAAATCTACTAATGTATTATATTGAATTCCATTACCTGGCTTAATGATGTTATTCTTTGGTTTATAAAATTGATTGATAAAGACCCGTGCTTTAATTTGGTTTTCTGATTTGTATAATCCTTGATTAGTTAAAATATTGTCTCTACTGATTTCATCTGCGGAAATATTACCTTTTAAAGCAAGACCAACCCGATCACCTTTAATAGCCGTTTTAAAATCTCGATCATGTTTTTGGATACTTCGAATAATAACTTTTCTACTTGGGCCATTATATCCTGTTAATTCCAACATCTGACCACTGCTTACTCTCCCTTCCTTGATGATTCCTAAAATAACTGTTCCAATGCCCTTTACTGGAAAAGCATGATCTATCAAAATTTTTGTAATTCCATTAATTTCTACATTTAATTCTTGATTATCTGAATGAATTTCCATTATTTTCTTTTTCAACGTAATGTAATCTTCTTTATTCTTTATATCGAATATTTCTGCATCTTTTAAACTTGTTGTATCAATAATTTTTTTAATTTTATCTTTAAAGTCTAATAATTTCCATTCATTATTTGAATTAATTCCAGAAATAATTACTAATTCTTTGCTATTAAATAATTGGTGAAATAAATCCATTCCAACGATTATTTCACCAATAACAGAGTTTAAGCCAATATCTAAATCTATAACTAAAATGTGAATATTAGTTAAGACTAGTGTTTGTAAGAATGGTTTAATTTTATCAGGATAATCTAAGGGAGTTAAGGCACAAAATACTTGGTTTAGCTCAGAATCAAGTCTATTAAAAAATTGGATATCTGATCTTGTATCAGGAGCACCTAATGCTTGTCCTATAAGTTTATTGTGTTCTAAATTTTCTCCAAAAATTCCTACAATGAAATTATGTTCTACAGATTCACTCATTGAATCGGAAAAATGTGTACTGAAACTAAAATTTTACGATTAAAAAGGAAAAGTTTAAATTTCAAATTTTAACTCTGATTTTTAATATATTATTTATGCAGCTAAAAAATTTAAAATTAAATTGACTATTAGTTGATTATCATGGTTAGAAACAAAAAAGTTAACCACATAGTTTTGATTATTCTTGATGATGTTCGTGCAGAACATTTATTTAAATTGATAAGTGAAGGAAAGCTTCCAAATATGAAAGAAATAGCAGGGAATGGTGTTTCGTGTTCCAACTGTGTTACCTCTTATCCTGCTATTACATTTCCATGTTATGGTAATATAGTTACTGGTTCTTATTCAGGGTATTATCCTAAAGAAGGAAGTGCTGTTCCAATGTATCACTGGTTAAATAGGACGGATCCACCATCAACGAGTAAAAAATCTCCTTTTATTCGTAATTACGGAGAAAGATCGCAATTATTAAAAGTGAATAAAGATATTGGAAAAAATGTAAAAACTATATTTGAACAAGCACCTCAAGGAAATATTTTAAGTTCTAGTTGTTTTCTATTTCGTGGAGCTTATTTTATTGCTGGAAAAAGTGTTTTTGATGTAGAGGGCATCTTTAAAAATATTGCAGATGCATTTGAACATCCTAGGAACTATTTTCCAAATAATGAAGTCCCAATATTAAGTGTTGGTTATGTTTTTCAAACAGATGATATCATGCATCAAAAAGGGTTTAATCATCCTGAATATATCAAATTAATTATTGATTGTGATAAATATCTCGGATCTTTAATGAATTTCTTGAAAAAAAAGGGATATTATGACTCTACAGCGATTGGTCTAGTTTCTGATCATGGTAATTTTAAAGCAAAGAAAGTCTTTAACCTTGAACCATTCTTTCAACAAAAAGGATTAATACCTTATACTCCCGAAAAAGGGTCAGGAGATTTTGATTGTAATTTTGGTTCAGTTGGCTTCTTTAATTTTCCGGGGGATACGTGGCAGAACCATCCTTCAATTCAGCAGATGCAAAAGTTTAAGATTAGTGGAGTGAGAAAGATAGAATTGAACTTATTTAATACTCTTTGGAAAATACCTGGAGTTAAATATATGTATTATAGGGATGATGATAATAAACCAGAAAAAGGGATTATTCACATTGAATATTTAGAAAAAGAATCAGGGGAAAAAAAAAATGGAATGATAGAATATCGAGGTTATGGAAAAGATCAACAAACAAAATATACTTTTGAAGGAAATGGTTTTTATCACTATAGTGATAATGAGAAATCAGCGAATATATTAGACAATAGATTTCATACATTAGAAGAATGGTTAGAAGCCACAAATCATATCAACTTCCCAATAATAATTGATCAAATTCCACGTTATTTCAAAAATCCTAGATCTTGTGATATCATTGTTTCGACATTAGGACAATATAACTATAATTATGAGCATGGAAAAACTACAGGTGCTTCACCTTACTCTCATGATAATGGACTTAGAGATTCAATGATTGTTCCATTCATTGTTGGTGGTTCACCTGAAATTCCACAAATGAAATTATCATATTGTAAAACAACAGATATGGTACCTACTCTCTTAAATTTATTAGGTATTAAACCGCATTCAAGTGTTATAGGAAAATCGGTAATATAGTATAAATTAGTTTTAAACTTATCATTAGACAAAAGTTTCAAAAATCTTTGTAAATAGGAATTTTTAATAACATCTTAAATAAAATTTGAGTTATGAAAAAAAAAAAAAAAACAAGACAATAATAAAGTATCACCATCAAAAAGAGAATGGTCTCGTTTAAGACGTATGCCTAGATTAATGGTTTACGGATTTGGAATTGTTACTCTCCTTTGGTATTTTTGGTGTGTAATTGGTTTAATTATTGGAGTTTTATATTATATTTTCTTTAATGATAAAGCATGGAAACGAAATGGAATTGTATTAGCAAGTGCAATAGGTTTTATTACAATATTTGTACATTTTTATAAAGAAATTGCCCCTCTTCCCATTGTAATCTGGTTTTTTGTGATCTTCATTATATCTTATTCAATTTTCTTGCTTATTTTAGATATTTTAAGAAGAAAAAAAATATCTGTCAATAAAATTACTCAATGGTATCAGAGTTATGAGAAATTTTCTAAAAAAAAACAAAGGGCTATTGAATTAATAGTAATTTTTATCCCCATTACTTTATGGACATCAGTGAGTATTGATTTGGGTGTAATGTTTGATAACCATCCTAGGCTCTTATGGGTGAATGCTCCTACTATGGGTTCAATTAATGAAACGTTTGATATTACCGTAGAGGCATGGGATCCTTTTGAACGTTTAAGTGCTGTATATAAAGGAAGAGTTGAGTTTTCTTTAGAGTCATTTAATCTCACAAATTATGATCCAATAATGAATACTCAAGCCAATTTGCCAGATCCATATACATTTACAGGTCAAGTATTTGGATCTGATATTGCTTATGAAATAAGAGATGGAAAAGATAATGGGAGACATGTGTTTCAAGTAAGTATTATTACTCCCGGTTTCCATTATATTTTGGTTAATGATAGTCAAACTAAGAATATATACTATAGTAATCCAATAATAATTAATAATTACACATCAAATGATCCAATCATAGTATGGGGGGATATCCATACTCATTCTCAACTATCTGATGGTACAGGTACACCTGATCATTCGTTTTATTATGCAAAGTATATTGCGTGTCTAGATTTTAATGCATTAACCGATCATGGTGAGATTATGCTATTTGCCCCCTGGTCACTTAACGATCTTGAATCTAGTACTAATAAATGGTATGAACCTAATAATTTTGTAACACTTCATGGAATAGAATGGACTTGCGTCAGAACAGGTCATTATGTTTGTATTTTCAGTGGAAATACGTTATTAAAGTCGCCCATACTTGACTCATATTTTACTGTTAAATCTCCCCAAGCATTATGGAATACTCTTGATGATTTCACGTCAAGTCATGGAGTAAGGGCACTAGCACTACCACATCATTCAACTAAAGAGGCCTATATTCAAGATTGGACTTATAATAACCCAAAATATGTTAAGATCGCTGAAGTATCTTCTGTTCATGGAGAGTTTCTATTTGAACAACGTCATGAGTTAAATTATGTAGGTGCTATTGATCCACCTCCCACCTACACAAACGGTTCTTCTGTTGTTGATGCATTTACCATGGGGCATAGAATGACGATGTATGTTGCTAGTGATGAACATGATGGTCATCCAGGTCATAGTTTAAGCCATACAAGAGCTTATATTGGACATCAACGACCATATACTTTATGGCATACTCGAAACGAACATCCTTATCCTGGAGGTTTGACTGCTGTTTATGTGAATAATTTTACAAGAGAAGGAGTTTTTAGTGGATTAGAAAACCAAAGAATTTATGCGAATTCAGACCACGGACGTCCAATTCTGACATTTCAAATAAATGGAACCCATGTTGGAGATGGTTCAACATTTATAGCTAGCAATTCAACTGAACATAGAGAAATTAATGTCTTTCTAGTTCAAGATGGGGCACCAGTTGCACAGAAATCTAAAGCTGCGTCAGTTACATCAAATTGGATTCCGAATTGGAATGCAGATATTGAAATTATTAAAAATGGAAAGCTATGGCACACTCAAGAAATATCTTCACCAATAGTAAACTTTACGATAATAGATAGTGAACCTATAACAGGGGCTTCATATGAAAATAGTTGCATCAAGAGAGGAAATAATTACTATATTAACCAATACAGTGATAATCCTATTGACCCTAGCACTCTAAATACAAATGGTTATGACTATTATTTAATTCGTGTTGTAGGAGAAAATGGAAGAATATCTTATGCTGGACCAATATGGGTCGAATATTAAATATTCTTATTTTTTGAAAATATTCAATTAGTTTTTATTAATATAATCTTTAACAAACTCAATTAGGATCTTTGAGTATAGGGTTTATGAGATGAAAGCTAATAATATTATAGTCGTTCCAGAAACTCATTGGGATAGAGAATGGTATCTTCCTTTTCAGGAATTTCGTGCTAGACTGGTAATAATGATGGATAAATTATTATATATTTTAAAAACCGATCAAGATTACAAAAATTTTACATTTGATGGTCAAACCATAATTCTAGAAGACTATTTAGAAGTCAGACCCGAAAAGGAGGAGGAAATTAAAAAATATGTTAAACAAGGAAGATTATCTGTTGGTCCAATGTATGTGTTACCAGATGAATTTCTAGTTAGTGGTGAATCTTTAATTAGGAATCTTTTAATTGGACATCAAATTAGTAGAAAATTTGGGAGGGTAATGAAAGCTGGATACATCCCAGATCCTTTTGGCCATATTGCTCAATTACCCCAAATTCTACAAGGTTTTGAAATTCCATCAGTATTATTTTGGAGAGGTTTTGGTAATGAATTCGAGGAAAATAACTTAAATATGGAGTTCACATGGTGGGCACCTGGAAATACTATTTCTATTTTAGCAATTTTTTTAAGATACGGATATATGTCATTAGAAATGTTGAATACAAAAAAAATTAAAGGAGAATATAAACAAGCATTGAGGACTATTAAGAACACAATAGAAAAGTTTGAACGATTTATAATTACTCCTAATATTTTACTTAATAATGGTTCTGACCATCATGAAGCTCTTCCTGAAGTTCCTGAAATAATAAAACAATGGAATAATCTCCATCCTGACAAACACCTAGAACAAGCGGATTTTGAATATTATATTAATAAAGTTTTAGAGTCAACACCACAATTAAAAGAATTTCAAGGAGAATTAAGAGGAGGAAGGTTTTCACATTTATTATCAGGAGTTTTTTCGGCGCGAATGTGGATAAAACAAAGAAACACCGCTATCGAATATCTCTATGAAAAATATACTGAACCAGTCTCTACAATAAGTTGGATTCTTGACAAAAATAATGAATTTATTTACCCAAAAGATTACATCTTATCGGGCATCAAGTGGCTTCAGAAAAATGCTCCTCACGACAGCATTTGCGGTTGTTCAATTGATGAGGTTCACGATGAAATGATTACTCGGTTTGATTGGGCAGAGCAAATTGCAAATGAAATTTTTAAGAATTCTTTTCTTCATTTAAGCGAACGTATAAACGTTGATTCTAAATATAAAGATATAAATGTCTTAATAGTTTATAATCCACTTCCATGGTATCGAAAGGATGTAGTAAAATTCCATAATATAGCACATGATACAGGAAGCCAAAAATTTCCCTATAATATTCAAATAATTGATTCTGAAGGAAATCAATTTGAATATCAAAATCATTATATTGAAGAAGAGCCTAGGTTTGTCCGAAAAAAAGGGCTTAGTCATAGCTTTACATTCTTAGCAGAAATACCAGCTTGTGGTTATAAAACATTTTATGTTGTTCCTGTAGAATCGGAGGGTGATTTAACTAAAGAAAAGAATAAGTTAAGAATTACACGAGAGTTAGTAGAAAATGAGTTTTATAGAATTAATATAAAACCAAATGGTTTTATTGAAGTGATTGATAAAGAATCAGGAATTATATATGAAAATTTTTGTGAATTCGAAGATATGGGAGATTGGGGTGATGAGTATGATTTTTCAGGTCCAAGAGAAAATCAAGCCGATCTTGTTTTTACCACGGAAGATGCTGCTATATTTGAAAGATCAATTTACATAGATGGCCCAACTCAGAAAACTTTTAAATTAAGACTAAATTTAAAGCTCCCCGACTCACTTTCCGAAGATCGGTATAATAGAGAAGAATTGCTTGTCGATAATAAAATAGCACTATTTATATCCCTATATAAAGGAATTAAACGTATTGATCTTAAGATTGAGCTAGAAAATAATAGCAAAGATCATCGGATTCGCATTTTATTTCCTACTAAGATAAAATCAGATATTATTCATGCAGATGGCCAGTTTTATGTAGTCCCAAGAAAAGTTAAACTGCCGAAAGCAGAGAATTGGGTTCAGAAACCTATGCCTACAAACCATCAAAAGGATTTTGTTGCGGTTAGTGATGATTTAAGAACTTTTGCAGTATTAAATAGGGGATTACCTGAGTATGAAGCAAAAATAAATGAAGATAATACTATAACCTTTGCAATAACTCTTTTACGATGTATTGAATGGTTGTCCCGTGATGATTTTGCTTCTAGGATGTCTCATGCGGGTCCAGGTTTTATGACTCCAGGTGCGCAATGCCTTGGTAAGTATTCATTTGAAATATCAATTATTACCACCTCAAAATCAAACTGGTTAGATTCAGAAATTCATTTAAGAGGAAAGGAAATTAACAACCCGTTGAAATCCTTCTTTCCAACAATGGCTCAAAGTCCGTTTAGATTCTCTGATAAGGTTGTATTAAAGCCAAGAGGAGTTCTGTCATATTATTTCAAGCCTAAAAAAATAATATTTGAAAAATACCTTCCAACTACCTTTAGTTTTCTTGAAATTGATAACAGAAGAGTGGTTTTAAGTGCAATCAAAAAGGCTGAAGAAGGGGATTTTCTTGTTATCAGATTATACAATATATCTTCCGATCCACAAAAAGCAATCTTAATTTTTTATAAAAAAATTTTGATTAAAAATTCTGAAATTGTAAATCTTCTTGAAGAAAAACCAAAAAATGAAATTAAAGCAAAAATTAACGAATACCACCAAAATGAGCTCAATATAACGTTAGAACCACATGTTTTAGCTACATTTAAAATAGAATTTGATTTAATATGGTGATAAAAGAACGAGAAATGGAGATTGATACCACCCATCAAAATCTAACCAATATAGAAAAAATTTATCTTAATAATAATTTCTCTAGTAGTTAAGAGTATTGAAAATCTGAAATTCCTTTTATTTTAACAAATTAATTACTGTATACTATTGATAAAACGCTATTGTTCAGAAATATAAAAAGTGGTATTGTATGAAATTTACTGAATACACAAAAAATTATATTCCTAAGATTAATGAGGCAATAAAATCCATATACAATAGGAAATTAATTAGTGTCGAAAATTCGTTTTTGAAAGATTATTATTCAGAATTGAAAGATTATTTTCTTTCAGGAGGAAAAAGAATAAGACCCTTATTAGGTATCGCTACATTCAATGCTTTTAGTGATACTCTCGATGATAAGATTGTTTTACCTAGCGTAGGCGTAGAATTCCTTCATAATGCTTCTTTAATTCACGACGATATCATTGATAAAGATAATTTTAGAAGAGGAAAACCTTCTTTCCATTATAGGTTTCGTAATTATCATCAACAATACCAATTAAAAAAAATGGTTGATATTGAATTTGGTAATTCAATTGGAATAATTGGGGGAGATTCAGCATTTATCATGGGGTTAGAAGCATACTTATTTAGTGAATTTGAAAAAGATCTCAACCTAAAAGCAATTAATTATTACGAACAAGCTTTTATAGGAATAATAAATGGTGTACTAATAGAAACTGATATGGTAAACAAGAAAGATCTAAAACTTTCAGATTATATTGACATGATATCACTTAAGACCGGAGCACTAATAGAAAAATCGATGTTAATTGGTGCTAATTATGCAAATGTTGATGAAAAATATTTAAAAGATCTTTCGATTTTGGGTGTAAATCTTGGTATAATTTTTCAGATAATTGATGATATATTAGGTACATTTGGCAACGAAAAAGTAACTGGTAAACCTACGGATGGAGATATTCGGGAAGGTAAAAAGACTTGTTTATTGGTTGATGCTTTAAGTAAATTAGAAGAAAATGATAAGCTTAAACTTGAAAAATTAATAGAAAACCCCAATATGACTAATAATGATGTTCAAAATGTTAAAGATCTATTTAATAAAGCGGGTGTTGTTAATTCATGTAATGAATTGGCAAATTCGTATTTTCAAGATGCTAAATTATCTCTAGATCGATTAAAACGTAAGATCAACCAGTCTGAAATAGAATTTTTTGAAAATTTACTAAATTTTATAATAACGAGGAAATTCTAAGAAAAAAGCGTGTGTAAAAAAAAACTAAAATGGTAATTCTATAATACTTTAAACAATTTCATCTAAAAACACAACTTTATATAAATCTTCTTTTGTTAAACATATAGAATAATGAATATATTATTATTCAACAAATTAAGGTAAAACTTTTAAGGTTAATAGGGAATGGAGGTACTTCAATACGATATTTTAATTATAGATGATAGCAAATTTATAATAAAATTGTTAACAGAAATCATCGAATTGAAAGGGTTTTCATGTAGATCTGTTGAAAATACTTCATTAGCAACGATAGAATTAAATAAATACTTACCAAAATTAATATTCTTAGATATTAATTTACCAGATTCAAATGGATATGAATTCTGCAAAAATCTTAAATCGACAGAGAAATTCAATCAAATACTTGTATACTATTTTACTGGTATTGCAGAAGCAGAAGTTGCAATTAAGACTCTTGAAACAAAAGCAGATGGATATTTAATGAAACCTTTTAATTTATCTGATTTTAATAACATTCTTGAGCATTTAGATCACAGTAATGTAGTAGTTTAAGGTTATTTAAATGAACTTTTAACTAATCTAACATTTAAAAGCTTAACAAACTTAAAATCTAATGAAAAATATTTTTAATCCATCAGAATTTTTAACAAAATTTAACTTTTATTAGAGGTTTAAAGAGGAATTAAAATAAGAATGCTCCAAGATATTTGGATTTTAGAAAAATCTGGGATAGTTATTTTTCACAGAGAATTTGATAAATCAGTTTCTCCTCAGCTTTTCGGAGCAATGATGAGTGCTTTAAATTTTTTTGCTGAACAATTAGCTGAAGGAGGATTATCAAATTTTGAATTAAAGAATACGAGATTCACAATAATAAAGAAGAGTGATCTCATATTCGTTGCTAATTCCTCGAAAAAATTCAATCAAAAAAAAGTAAACAAAGAGATACAGAAGATTTCAATTAAATTTTTGAACCTTTATTCTGATGAATTAAGCAAATTTAAAGGAAAATTAGGCGCGTTCTCTAATTTTATAAATGAAATCGAGAATTTTCTTGAAGAAAAACCTTCTCAATCTTAAACATAGAGATCTTTAGACTAATTTCTTTTGTATTTCAATTTTTGGATGATATATACTTACTAAAAATTTTATAAATTTATTGATTGATCCATTGATATAATTCGCCCACTAAAACCCTCCTGTCGATATTACCTCTGAGCTTATTAATATTTTTAACATTCATTAACCACAATGAGGATCTTAATTCTTGTTTCAATGTTTTTATTTCTTTGATAGTATTTGATAGAGAATTGTTCTTATAATCCCGCCATGCTGTTTTTAAAAACTTAAATGCAAAACCTCCAATATTAGCACTTAAAACAATTGATTTGGCAATATCTACACCAGATTGTAATCCTCCAGTTGCAATAATTAGCTTTTCAGTAATACTCCGTACATTTACAATACTTACGGGTGTTGGAATGCCCCATTCGCGAAACGTATCTGCTATCTTTCGAGTGTATGCTTCAGTACTATACTCATCACGCATCGACTCTATTGCTGCAAAACTAGTACCACCTGTTCCTCCGACATCAAATCCATCGAATCCTAATAGATCAAGCTTTAAAGCTAGATCTTTATCAAAACCTGTTCCAACTTCTTTTGCTATAATTGGTATTTTAGTTTTTTTCCTAATTTCTTTAAAATTTTCTTCAAAATTCTTATAGGATATATTTCCATCACTTTGAACAAGTTCATGTAAAGCATTGAAGTGTATAGCCATAACATCCGCATTAATCATTTCAATACATTTATTAAAGTAATCTATATTAAATTTCGGTTCACACAGTTGTCCAATTCCAAGGTTTCCTATTACTGGAATATTGGGAGCAACATTCCGTACAACTTCAAATGAATCAATTGTAGAAGGATCCTCTAATCCTATTCTTTGACTACCTACACTCATAATTATATTCTCTGAACTAGCAGCATTAGCTAAAATGTTGTTAATTGCTTTAGAAATTTCATGTCCGCCTGTGATTGCTGCAATACATATAGGAGCTGAAATCTTTTTATCAAAGAAATCAACAGACAGATTGATATCATCTAATTCATGCTCAGGTAAAGGATGGTGAATTAAATTAATATCATTAAAATAATTCTTTGAATGCTGTGCATTATACTTTAAAGGAATTTTTATATGTTCAATCTTCCTATTATAAAGACTGTTTATAATCTCCGTTCCAGAAGATGGTTCAATACTAGTACATTCAATATATTGATTCTTCAAGGCCTTAAGGACATTTTTATTTTTGATTCCATTAATAATTTGAACAGGTATATTAAAATTTAAAATCTCCTGGATATTTTCTAGTTTGCCTTTAATACCACCAGTAACATCTATTTTTTGGTCAAATTCTGCCAATTTTAAATTTCTTAATTCTTTAGATTTTAATTTCAAAGCCAGCCTTTTCTTTCCATTATCTTCAAGATATATACCATCCTCTTCAATAGCAAATATAACTTTTGAGATATTAAACTTTTGAATCTTCTCACATAATTTTAAAATAATTTGATCTCCAGAAAGAATTGTAAATGATGAATCCCTGCTCAGAAGAATGTCACCGTATAGAACGGGTATAATTCCGAGTTCGAGTAATTTTTCTATAGGATCTATAGATTTAATAATAATTTCATTAAAATCGTGGAAAAAAATACTAGATGGCTGAACTGAAATTGCGGAACATCCAGTTTCCAATATTTTATTTATAATAATAGAATTAAATTTATTCATTGCTTGATGAGTTTTAGAGAGCCCAATAATTTGGTCCTTAATAGAATCATTTAAACCTTGGGAGATCTGATATTTTTTAGCAATTGGATGCCCGAATGAACCACCACCATGAATTAATACAATTAGTTTTTTACTATCGATAATTTGGTTAACACAACTTTCCAAAATATCTTCTCTAAGAGAAAAAGGCTTATTTTTATCAGTTAATAAACTTCCACCTAACTTTAACAGAATAATTTCATTTCTTTTCATTTCCAATTCAACTCATCCAATCATTGTTCTCCAAGCATTATATCCTTCATTTTGAATAGCCTTTGCTATCTTTTCTTGTACTTCTTCGTTTTCAGCTAAAGAAATTACCAAACCACCCCTACCTGTTCCAGTTACTTTAGCTCCAATTGCTCCATTATTTAATGCAACATCAACCAAAGTATCATTTACATGTCCAGAAACCGTAATTTCTTGAAGTAATTTATGGTTTTGATTCATTAAAGAGCCAATTGTGAAACAATTTCCTTCAAGTAAGGCTGTTTTTGCCTCATATGCTAATTTTTCATATTTATCAAAGATTTTTTCGAACTTTCCTGGATTTTCTTCCCTTAAACGCCTAACATCAGCAACTACCTCTGTTGTTGAAGCTGTTATTCCTGAATTTGCGATTATCAATGGCATCTTTTTTGGAGATTGCAGAAGATCCATCGTATTTTTTCCTCCACTCAAATTTTTAACAAACCAAATTATACCACCATAAGTAGAGGCGGTGTTATCTATACCCGAAGGTGTTCCATGGTACGCTTTCTCTCCCTCATAGGCAGCTTCATTTATCTTTTCTTCAGTTAAATTAAGATTAAGTGTGTCATTTAGAGCTCGAGAAAGTGATGTACATTGCGCTGCTGAAGCACCTACTCCACTAGCGGCTATTAAACTACCGCTAAATGTTATTTCAAGCTTTTGATTCTCTGTATCTACTTTCAAAAATTCAATTACATTTTTAATTGATTGTACTGACTCATCAAATTTCTTTTTTTTATAACCCGGTGTTGCGAGTCTTTGATCATCAACCGACCAACCATTACCCTCAACTACATTAACTTCCGCAGTTGTAGAAGATCCTAAGGCTGATGCGATTGCGGGAAGACCATATACAACAAAATGTTAGCGTTTACTCTTGAAATAAGAAATATTTTTCGCCAAAAAGTATGGTCTTTCCATATCCTTTTCCAGTTCCCAAAATTTTTCACCTTTTATAAACGTTTGATAGGATATAATTTGAGAATATCCAAATCTTCATAAATATCTTAATCTATAACTTAATTAGATAGTTTTTGACTTTATTTAAAAAGTTGGATAAAGACAGATTACAATTTTAAGTAGTATTAAAATAAATGCTCATTTGTTGTATAAGAATCATTAGCAGGTTTTACAAGAATGGTTTTTTCGATACCTTCAATTTTCGCTAACATATTTTGAATATATTCAGTATTTTCTGGTCTGCATAGACAGTGTACGTTTGGTCCTGCATCAATAGTAAAAAAACAATCTAAATTTTCAGCTTTTCGAATGTTTAACACTTTCTTTATTACTCGTAAAGTGAGTGGACTCCAATAAAATAAAGCTGGTTCAGATGTCATCATTACGGAATGCATAAACATACAATTATTTTCAGCAATCGTTCCAAATTTATTAAAATCATCATCTAAAATTGCTGCTTTGATTTCATCAGCCTGTTCATGCGATTTTTTAACACGCAATGTATTAAAAATACTTGTGTTTGCCAATTCATGACCCAAATCTGAGCTGACATCCTTTTTCCCTTCATCTATAATTGCAATAATTGCGTTTACATCAAAATTATTTGGACCACATATCTGTTCTGCATAAGAGGTTTCATGGGATGTACCCCGATACCAATATACAAATCCACCATGGATTGAGCGTGCTGCAGAACCAGAACCTAATCTAGCAAATGTAGATAATTCCTCTTGAGATAGATCCAAATTTAATGCTTTTGCTGCAGCAATAGTAAGTGCTGCAAAACCAGCAGCCGAAGATGCTAATCCTGCTTGGGTAGGAAAATCATTAAAGC
This sequence comes from Promethearchaeota archaeon, assembly GCA_016839915.1. Lineage (GTDB taxonomy): Archaea > Asgardarchaeota > Lokiarchaeia > Sigyniarchaeales > SOKP01 > Loki-b32. The sequence goes on along the minus strand of JAEOTH010000109.1, from coordinate 41,074 downwards.
TTATCATTTTGAACTTATAGTCTATTTTTTTTAATTTCTTTAATGCATTAATGATTTTTAGAATCCTTTCCATATCTCTTCCTTTTAAGAGATTATCATTCAAAATCGCCTTATTTTCCTTAAAATCCTCTGAAAATTCTATTGTCGTATGGGTTTGTAAGTGAGTATTTTGCGAGAAGCCATATTTTGTCATGCTTACGCTATCATTTAAAGGTATATTTAGCTCTGGGGACACCTTATTCCAATTACCCCAATATTTTATCAGCGCAATATTTGAATGAGCAATCGCAGAAGATTTCATATATACCAAAATTAAACTAATCTATTATTTCAATAGTTCCTTCTGAACCATTAACAATGAGTTTTTGCCCAGTTTTTATGTTATCAATATCAATCTTATCTACACAAGGAATTTCACTGATAATACAACCTACTGCTATTATCGTATCAATTTGTTTATTAACTATCGCAGCTGGAGCCATATTATTTTTTTTCATCCTGTACAAGGTATATGATCCTACCGTAGATCCTTTACCAGTAGGAAAAACTAAAACTTTACCTGTTATTGATTGCCCTTCAAGTTCATGTCCAACTTCTACTATTGTTCCTGTATCAGGATCAACACCACCATAAAATGAGATACCATCTTTAGTAACAATCGCTTCTGCTTTAGCAGTGCCCTTATAGATTTTTCTTCCATTTAATTTCATTTTATTGCCTCCTTCACACAATCCTCGACTGAACCGATTTTGACTTTAAACTTATTTTTTGCTCGACCATAATAACACGCTTTTGCTGAATCTACCATTATTCCTTTAAAGCGTCCCTTAATTGGAGCCACAACACAGCATGTATCTGCTGCAAATTTCGCTCCTGCATCTTCAATTATTTTAGAATAGCCGACTTCATCAGCTATTCTTTTTGTAGGCCGTGCTGTTGTAATCCAAAATTCTTTTTTAACGTTTTTTCCTTTTAATAGACTGGCGATTTTTTCAATTTCATGAATTGAAGCATGAGGGCAGCCTATACTAACAAAATCTATTTCAATATCACCATCAATGAGTTCCTTTCGTGTTTTATCCAAATCTTCTTGATTTATTTCAAAAGTAATATTACTTGGTTTAGGATATTCATTATATTCTGGAGTTATTTCTTGCATATGGAATAACGCAGTCCCCCCATATGTTGCGATAGATGCACAAAATGATTTGAGTTCTTCCACAGTTGCGTTAGGTATGCCAGTTATATAAGGAATTTTTTTTCCTATCTCAACCAACTTATCTCCAATTATTTTTCCTAATACTCCAAATTCGTCTGTACCTTTAACAGGGGCATTAACTTTTATTAAAACTTCCCCGTGACGGTTTTTATCTAGATGATACCCATATTTAGGTGTTTTCCCTGTAATGGCAGACGCTAATGCACTTGGACCTCCTTCACGATTAGTTCGTGCACCAATAACTGAATTAGAATAGCAAACAGCACTACTTTCAGCCCAAGCAATATGTTGGCCAAAATGAGGAGAATTCCCAATTAAATAGGGTGTACAAGAACAAGTTGTAATTATGCCCATTTTAGCAAAAGCATCGATTGCTCGATTCTGATTTTTAGCAAATTCTTTATCTATCCCTAAAGCTTGCCAATTTTCTCGATCCATTCCAGCTGGATTTAAAGTTGTTAAGACCCTAACTTTGCCATCCTCTGCCATTTCGCTTAAGAATTCCAGACCCGCTTCACCAAGATTAGCATATGAAACTCCAGCTATTTGTACACCATAAACATCAATCATACATTCCGCATCAAAAATTTCGCCTAATGTAGTTAAAATCTCCATTGATTTCTGAGCAGCTTTTCCATACTTACCATCTAGCATGTCCTGTTCTTCTGTTGTTAATTTCATTTTTATATCCTCATCTTAAAAATATTTATTGATATCCACATTTGGGAATTCAGCTATATCAAAACTTTTTCCTTTGACCAAGAGGGGTTTAGTTAAATCAAAGCCAATTTTCGTTGTCATTTTCGTTTGAGGCTCAGCGCTAGGATCTAAACTGCTTCCTGGTTCTTTATCCTTAACAATCATTCTGGTATCTCCTTGAAACCGGGTTGAAAAGCTCCATTCTACGGCCAAAGGATCATAAATATTAATATCTTCATCAACAATAAAAACATGTTTACAACTTGTATGCCCCATAAAAGCGCCTTCTATTGCTTTTTTGCCATCATCTTCTGCTTTTTTGTCAATTTGAACAATAGCATGTAACCAAGAACATCCACCAGGATTAATATTTACATCAAGACATTTAACCCCCATTTCATTGACTTTATTAAAAATAGTGGGTTCACGTGGCATTCCCATTAATATTTTATGTTCAAGGGCTCCCGGCAATAAGGCTTGCCAAATTGCGTCTTTTCTGTGAGTGATTGTTTTAACTTCAAAAACTGGCTCATCTCTAATCACATCATATGTCTCAGTGAGATCTACAAAAGGTCCTTCGGAGTGTCTATTTTCTAAATACACGCGCCCTTCCAAGATAAATTCTGCTTCTGCAGGTATTAAAAGGTCAACAGAATTCGCTTTAACAACCTTAATGGGCTCTAAGGCATTTGCTATTTCTAATTCATCAACACCAATATCTACTGAAGTTGCACCAGCAATCAGAATGTTTGGAGTATTTCCTATACAAAAAGCAACTTCTAATTCTCCATTTTTTTCAAGAAATTTATAAAAATGGCGCCCTTTAACTACTCGAGTAGCAAATTTTTTATTTGAAAATTGCATTGCTCGATGAAAATCCAAATTTTGACCATAATCAGGATCCCTAGTGACTACAACAGCAGAACTGATGTAATTCCCACCATCTTTTTCACAATGCAATAAGATTGGAATTTTATCTAAATCAACACTTGTTTCAATAATTTCTTGACAGGGAGCATTTGTAACAATTTCTGGTTCTGAACGCTCAATAATTGCTTTTGAGAGCATGGGTATGAGATTGGCGGGAGTTACACCGAAATATGAAGCAATTACATTCTTTGTACAGAACATATTACCAACAACGCGAAATTTTGATTCTCTTATGTTATTAAATATAACTGGAGTTGGCTCAATCTCTTTCAGAATTCCAGAGATCTCTAATTTCTTTGACACATCGAGGTTAACATTTCGAAGAAGACCTTTCTCATTAATTTCATTTATATATTCTCTAAATCCCATAAATTTCATTCATCTCAAATAATCTACTTCACTAATATTTTGAGTTACAGAAACAAATTTTATAAAACTAAAGGTTTTCATTATTATGAATTCTTTTTAAAATCTCTTTCGCATAGTCAAGTCTAATTTTCTTATCCTCAACTAATTTATTAGCTACTTTTTCTATTAGGTTCTCAGGCACACCTGCAAGCTTTGCAATATTTCTCGAATGAAGAGCCATATGACCTTCTTGGATTCCTTCTGAAGCTAAAGCCCTTAATGCTGCTACATTTTGGGCTAATCCAAGCGCAGCTGCTACTTTAGAAAGTTCATTAGCGCTTTTAATATTTAAAATTTTTAGAGCTAGTCTAGCCATTGGATGAATTTTAGTCATTCCTCCAATGATGCCAAGAGCAAGAGGGATTTCAATTTCTGCAATTAAATTACCATCCGAATCAACTTGAAATTTAGTCAATGGAGAATATTGTCCTTTCAAGGCAGCGTATGAATGAGCTCCAGCTTCAATAGCACGAGTATCATTTCCTGTAGCTAGTGTTAAAGCCACAATTCCGTTCATTATCCCTTTATTATGTGTTGTTGCTCTGAATGGATCTGCAAGTGCAAATTCATATGCATTTAGTATCCCTTCAACAACTTTTTCTCCACCTAATAATTCTTTATCAAAAATAGCTTTGCATTTTGCTATTCTATGAATAGCTAGGTTAGATATAATCCGAAGATAAACTTTTCCACCGCTAAGTTCTTCAATATAAGGACTAATAGATTCAGCCATAGTATTGGCTATGTTTGCTCCCATCGCATCTAATACGTTAATTATTAAGTGAATTATTAGCATTTTACCCCTCTGAGTATCTATTTCTCGCATCTCGAAATCAATAGCACCCCCGCCTAACTTATTTAATGTTGGATCTTGCTCATTTGCAATCTTAAGTATTTCTTCTTTACTTTTTTGAAGAGATTTTTTTGCCACTTCGATATCTTCTAATTTAGTTATCTGTATCTGAGAAATCATTATGGGTTTTATTTCATCTGAATGAAAACCTCCATGTTTCCTCGCTATTCTTGCGGCATTAGAAGCTGCTGCAACAACTGAAGGTTCTTCAATAACCATAGGGATGATATAATCCTTATCGTTAATTTTAAAGTTAAAAGCTAAACCAAGTGGTAATTGGTAACTACCAACAACATTTTCAATTAAAGAATCAATCTGACTTGTCGTAAAATATCCAAAATTCTCTAGGAGTCTTATCTCTTCTTGAGTTAAATTGAAAAGATCGATTAACATTTTTTGGCGATTTTCAATCGAAAGTTTGTAAAATCCTGATATTTCTGAATCTATTTCTTTCATCATACAACCTTATTTTCAAAAATTCTTTTAAATTTCGTAAACCTTTCAAAAACCAACTTACACTCCTAAAAAATTAACAAAAGTATTTATAGCTTCTCTTAAACTAAAATGATAATTAACTCTAGGCTTAAGTTTCATTAATAAACTTTCCTTTATGGATGTGTTCATTTCTGATCTCCTTCAATTCCATAAATTTTTTAAATTGACTTAAAAATTAATTAATAAAGCTTAAATATTTCCAGATTATAGATTAAATTATTAACATTTTTGTTAGCTAATCCAAATTTAATATAAACAGAGTGTAAAAAATGACTAAAGATGAACCTATTAAAGCTAAAAAATTTGATGATGACGATTTACGTACTTTAAATTTATTTTTTGGAATGATTATTGTTGTATTATCTATCTATGTTATTATGTCATTAACTGTTGATTCACAATTAATGATGATCTCAGTCAGTTTATTAATGATAGGTGCAGGATTTACTTGTATTGGTATTACTGATAAAGATCAAGCCGAAAAGGCTCAAAATATAGCAATTTTATTTGGTTTTATTGTTACTGTTGTAGGATTAATAGTATTTTTTAATATTTCATTTATTACGTCTGATCTGGTAATGCAGATAATGCTACTTATTTCGAATCTAATACTCGGAATTGTTGGATTCGTAACTATATCAGCTGTCTCATCTGAAAACTGGTCTGTAATTAGGAGTAGACGGATAATGATCATGATGGGGGGTGCACCAATGTTTGGGGCTGCTTTAATTAATATTGTGATTCTTGTTTTTGGATTTGTTTTAAGTACTGACTTTAATCTTATAATTAGCGTACTGCTATTCATTACTCTAATGTTACATGGACTTGCGAGAATTATTATATATTACACTGGAATTTATGAATAATTTAAATTAATTCTTTTTTTTTCTCATTTCTTTAATTTTTGTCTTAAAATTGTATAGCTATACTTTTAATCTTTAAAATAATACAAAAAATAATTATTATTCCTAATTAATTTATACTTAGAAGAAATGTAAATTTACAATCAAATATATGTGAGAATTATGATTCTTATTGCAATAACTGGTGCCTCAGGTATACCAATTGCTATTAAATTGTTAAAGGTTTTAAACGAGAAAAAAATAAAAACTGAATTAATTGTGTCTAAAGCAGCTGAGCAAGTACTTTTAAGTGAATCTGAGATAAAAATTACTGATCTTCGACAATTAGCTACCGTATATTATGATGTTAATGATTTAACTGCCCCACCTGCAAGTGGCTCCTATAAAACTGATGGTATGATCATAGTTCCTTGTACAATGAAAACTTTAGCAGGAATTGCTAATGGATATTCTGATAATTTAATTACACGTGCAGCAGATATTACTATAAAGGAAAAGCGCAAGCTTATTCTTGTTGTAAGAGAAAGTCCATTAAGTCCGATACATTTAGAGAATATGCTAAAATTAGCAAGATTAGGTGTTGTTATTGCCCCACCGATTCCTTCTTATTATATCATGCCAGATTCTGTTGAGGAACTTATTGATCATACTGTGGGGAGAATTCTTGATCAATTTTGTATTGAAACTGAAATTAAGAGATGGGGAAAAAAATAATGGATTCAACTCTAGATTTTTTATTATTCAAGAGGAATAGGAATATCTTGGATTTGATGATCTCTTTTTATTAAATATGTTTCAGGGATGGGTATGTATATTGGGCTCCAGTTTAATAATCCTTTTGCATTGATATTTTCTTCAAATTCATTCTCCACCCTCCGGATTTCATATTCTAAAGAAGCACCTTTTCTCGCGGTATAAGTTACTCTTACCAATCCCTCTTTCAAATATTTTAGGTCATTAATATCTTTCTGAACTATTGGATCACTATCCAATTTCGCAAAAAGAGGGAAAAATCTTTTATAGAATCCCGAATGCCCTTTAGGACAATTGTCTAATCCTTTTATATTTGGAATCAAGCACCCCTCCTCGCAGAAATGAAGTGTAAATCCTCTTTTGTTGTTTTGTTCATGTTCAACAATACGACCTAAGAATATTTCTGGTTTCGTATGACCATTCTTAATGGATTCATATTCTTGAACACTTTTTCGCTGCTTCAACTTTATAAAATCATTAATGTGTGGTCCATTTTTAATTGTTTCTTTAAATCCTTCTTGTATCTTTAAAAGTCCTGATATACAGGTAGCTCCTGAACCATAAGAGCCAAAATAAATAGTATCGTGATCACGTGCATGATTCTCAATCAAGTAGATTACTTGTGCCCAGAGAGCGGCGTTATACATATTTCCAAAGTGCATTGGAACATTAAGTTGAGGCAGTACTCTTTCTTTTATATGAGTATTCACCCAATATGAGAATCTCTCTAAAGTGGGGGAAGAATAACCTCTTTCTTTTAGTTTTAGATAAAGATATTCTGGTAGGACAGTAACATCATGTAAAAAATGGTCGAGCTTTTTGAGTATTGAAGTTCTAATCTTTTTTCTCTCAAACTTAGGTAGTTCATTTATATGTCTAATCCAACGCTTTAGAATTATCTGTTGCATAACCTTTAACGGAAGTTTAGAGTATGGCGCATGAAACGTGTAAAAGTCTGCTTGAAAATCCCCAATACCTCTAATCAAGTCATCATACGCCTCTAGCTGGAAATTGATAAAAGCATCTTGAGAATAACTGCCAAATGCTCTTGCATTTTTATCATAATGTGGTCTAAAAAAGTCATTAACATTTCCTGAGACCTTTCCAAATTTCTCACTGAATTTAGCGATTCTAGGATTTTTCGAAATCACAAGTCCAATAGCACCTGAACCTTGTGTGGGCTCTCCAGGAGAGCCTATATGATATGAAGAGATATCTGTGCTTATAATGAGAGCTTTAGTTATTACTTCTTTTTCAATTAAGGCAATTGCATTGAGGATTGCTAGTGTTCCGCCAGCACAGGCATTGTAAATATCTTGTGTGAGACTATTAGGCGAAATCTCCAACATTTCGGCGAATATATTCGAAACACTCTTAGCTGCGTACACTTCTGTTTCTGTTCCGACGAATAAGCCATCAATACTCTTAGGTGCGATACCCCCTCTTAATAATGCATTATATCCTGCTTTTAACCCGAGAGAAATAATATCCTCATCGATATCAGCTATTCGCATTTCTTTAGATAATAAGCCTTTCTTGTATTTATCTGGATCTACTCGTCTCTTTAAGGCAAGCTCTTCTAATTTAACGTAATGTCTTGGAGCATGAAAGCCAATTGAGTCAATTCCAATGTTCGAAAATAAATAATCGTTAGAAAGCATTAACAGTATTTCTCTGTTTTTCTTAATATAATATTTATTTGTTCAAAAACTTATCTATATTAAAATTATACTTATTAAAAGAATCTCAAATATAAAAATTCTCAATAGACTAATAATATCAATGGTTCAAATTCTTACAAGTGTTATATATTTTGAATAATTAGTTCTTCCTTTTGCAAATATTCACAACATAAAATTAGAAGATGGTATTATTAAATAGAGCTAATATTTAAGAGATTTAAACCAATGCCGTCTTTCTTTATGATTCATTATATAAATAAGGAATATTCATTCAAAATAATCTTTAGATAAAATTAATATCTTTAATATTTATATTAATATTGAAAATATTACAACTTTTATTGAGCTAGATGGATACCACTTTAGAAAAATTAAAAGAAACAGCAAAGGATAAGCTACCTAAACATATTGGATTGATTATTGACGGTAACAGACGGTGGGCTAAAAAAAGAAATCTGGATATTAATTTCGGGCATTTAGTAGGATATGAAAACCTGAAAAAAAGATTATTCGATTTTTTTGATGCTGGAATCCATTATCTAAGTATGTACATATTATCACTTGAAAACGCGAAGAAGCGAAGTCCTGAAGAACTTTGGTATATTTATAAAATAATGATTAAAGCGGTTGATACTGTTATCAATGAATCGATTGTGAAGGAAGAAAAAGTTAAATTTAATGTTATTGGGAGACTTTCAATGCTACCACCAAAAGCAAGAGCTAAATTTCAAGAATTAGTTGATTTCACAAAAAATCATGATCAAAACTTCATAAATCTCTGTATAATGTATGATGGACATGAAGAAATTGTTGATGCTGTGAAGAAGATAATCAACGATGGAATTAAAATAGAGAAAATTAATACTGAATTGATTAAAGATTATCTCTACACTAAAAATTTCCCCCCATTGGATTATATAATTAGAACTGGGATGGATGATGGAGCAAGAATTTCAGGATTTTTACTGTGGGATTCTTCCTATGCTGAATTTAAATTTAGAGAAGATTTATGGCCTGATTATAATAAAGAAATGATTATTGAGGACCTTGAGGAATATATAAGAAGAAATCGAAGAATGGGAAAATAATGTTCATAGACTTTTATGAACTAAACCTTAAGTAGTTAATCCATTATTAATTATTAAACCTAAAATTAAATGAGAAATTTTAAACTAGTATTAATTAAATGAATAAAAAAATCATTTAAATTATGTCAAACGTAGATAAAATCATCTCCTTAAATATTACACAATTTCCGCAGAATTTATTGATTTCTGATATAGATAACGAGATTAAGATTCAGGTAGTAAACCATTCAAGTAAAAAAGAGACGTTCAAACTTGAATTTGAGGGAGAAAATTTAAATATTGAATTGGAATCAGAGGAATTTAGGGACCATATAGAATTTGAGCCGGGAAAAACCAAGACAATAGACCTAAAGTTAATACCAACAGTTAATGGTTATGGTAAATTGACTATTAATGTAAATTGGCTTAAAATAATCCAATTTAAAGTAAAAGTGCAAAAAGTTCGAGATGCTGTTCCTAATAGTAAAATACAAAAGATTTTAGACCGCCATTATTTGCAAATTACACAAAAGATAGAACCGTTTGATCCAGATAATTATTTTATTGGTATGACTCAGGATGTAATAAAAAAAGCAGAAAAACAATTAAAGACTTTGAGAGAGGAATTCGAAACTGCACAGTCAATGGGTTCACCAACTTCTCAACTCCTTGAAAAAATAGATTCTTATATAATCCAATTAGCTAAAGGTTATCTTTCAATTAATACTCCTCTAAAAGCTTTAGAATTTGCTTTAATGTTATCAGATAACACAGAACAAGTTAAATTATATACTAATTTAATACGAGCATATGCATCCAAAGATTTTAATCAAGTGGTTCAAATAACAACAAATTTACAGGATTTAGATATTCAACAAAATATTTTAAAATATTTGGCTATCGATCAGGTTTTAATTAACCCTGAGCAAGCAGTCAGAACAGCACTTTTAATTCAGACTCCTTCCTTTAAGGAAGATCTTTTAATTACTGTATTTAGTAAAGTTATAGAATCTAATCCATCATTAGCTCAGAGCTTAGTATCACAAATAGATAATAAGTTGCTAAAGACAAAAGTTTTATTTAATATCGCAAGAAAATTACACGCTCAGAATTCTACATTAGTCAACATTTTTAAATCAATAATACACACAATTCTTCAATCGTATTTGGACAATTTGGATAATAAAAAAGTTAAAAAAGAATCTTATGAACTATTAAAAGATTCAATTTGTATTTTTGCAGAAATTGAGAACCCTTCAAGTGCCAATTCTATTATTGAAAGTATAACTGTCAATGATTTAAAAGAGAAATTAGCAAAAGATCTATTTGATGTGATATATGAAATTATAGATGAAATTCAAACAAAAATAGAAGCTACGCCAGTTTTTTCTCAATATTTCTTATTAAATAGTTATGTTTCCAAGATTACTACTGATATTAAAAATTTTAGTTTAAGTGGTGGAAACGTAAGCAATAATATTCTTGCTAATGATTTTAATTTTAATATTGTGCTCTTATCATTGTTTGGTTTTGAATTTAGTGTGTTTCCAATAATAGATCGTGTATATAACGATTTAAAGTATTCATTAAAGAAATCATTTGCGTATTATATTTTTCCATCACCAGAGAATTATACTGAAAAGGAGTTAAGAACTTTAAATAGTTCTTTAAAACAATTTTTTAATAATCTCAATAGTGCTCCTGGTCAAACAATAGTTTTTAATTTAGATTTTATTCCATATTTAGGAAAACCAACGATTATTATATCATCTGACCAAGAATCTAATGATAGGATTTACAAAAAGATTAAAAAGATTGGAGAAACTGTCAACATTATTGTCGATGATTCAGTTTTTAAGGGTGGTAAGATCTCTGAAGAATTGATAAACATTTTTCCGACCAACAAAGCTAAGATAGTCAATTTAATACTATCCTATGAATTTATTAACGATTATGATTTATTTAAGAATTTCATACAATCTTTACTATAAAATGAAGTGACTTAACCAAAATTTAAAATTAAGACTTTTTATATATATTGTGAAAGATATTAAGATATTTTAAAAATAGAAAATATTATAAAGCAATAAAAAGGGAAGGGTTTTATGGCAAAAGACAAAAAGAAAAAACAAAAAAAAGAGAAAAAAAAGAAGCAAAAATCAGGACAAAAAGCAGATACTTTTTCCAAATTGTATGCTAAAAAAGGTAAAGCTGAAGCACCAGGTGTTTCATTAGGAAATAACATTGATAGATCTGGTGATAAATTATTTCTTGGGACTGATTATCGAGAAGTATATATTCCTGAAAGACCATGGGCAGAAATGCTCGCTGATACTGAACATTGGACACCTTTACCATTTACTCATGGGATTGAAATGGAGTTGATAATAGCAGATGACAATGGAAATTATCCTCCTGGGGAAGAAATGGTCTATCGAATGAAAGAAATCGTAAAAGACGCCATTAAAATCATGGACGAGATCTTATATGAGGGAAGAAGTGATTTTCTACCAGTACCAGAATATATTAGACAAAAGGTTTTAGCTCGACCTTGGGGGCGAGACGATCTTGAAAAGGGATATGCAATGGATATTCGATACGCCTTGGGGGATAATTCTGTAGATATTGATACATTTGCGAGGGATGGAAATGTAACAGCAATTACATATATTTTGGAGCTTGTTACCCCTCCATGTGTATATGTTGAAGAACTAGCATTCTGGGCGAGCACTCTATTTTTATTAGCAAAAGCTACCCTACCTAAAGATTTGCACATTATCGCTTCAGCGATTAATCCTGCGACCCAAACGTATCAGAGAGGTTTGAGTCAGGCCGATCACAGCCATATAGGTACTTTCCAATCGGAATTGGAGAAAGTGCAGAGTTATTGCATGATAAGAAATTTTCTGCCCCACTTGATTAGCCTTACATGTAATTCACCAATTTTAAACAATAAACCAACTGATGTTGTGAAAATTATTAACGGAAGAATTACTGCACCTAACTGTGTAAGGTCATTAAGATTGAAATATAATACGACAATGTTAAGTGGAAACAACCCAAAATTTTTTATACCTTATTTAACTTCCACAGACCAAAATTCGCAGAATTTTTTCCTCCAAACTGTTCAAAAAGCTAGTTTAGAGGATGGTCGATTTCAGGATGTGTTTCCATTTACTGATTGGGGCACAATCGAAATCAGAATTAGTGATGCGCAGATTTCTATTTGCCGTCGAATCGGAGTTGGAATGTTAATTCAAGCTATGTGCTATAAAGCCAGAAAACTCCTAGAAAAAGGAGTTTGGGTACCCGATGCAGGCAGTCAAACAATTGCAACAAATCGTCAAAGTGCAATTGAGAGGGGTTTAATTTCTCTGTTTAGACCTGCTCCCGATTTAACCCGTGAAAAGCTTGCCCAATATGATCCTGAATTTGCTGATCAATATTTAGGACCAGTAGGTCAACCAATACGTTATATGATGCAAGCAGTTCAGAGAATGTTTTTCTATCTAAAGGATGAATTGAAAGAGTTAGGCTTTTTATATTCTCCCTTTATGAAGCCAATTTTGCAATCTGTTTTTGGGAATGTTTCTTATGCAGAACCGCCGATAACTGAAGCAGAATATCAACTATCCCTTTATGATTATAAACTAAAAAATGGAGAGGATCCCAGTATCCTATACGATTTAATTTATTTCACAATTCAATATTGCCAAGATCCTTTAAATAATCCCCTAACGGGAGTTTTAACTCTTCCAAAAGAGATGAGGGATTAAAAAATAGTATTAAAATTAGGGGATAAATATATGTTAACGTGTACTATCGAACAAGATGGAAAAAAAAGAGTGGAGCATTTACTTGTTATTGATGCTCATTCTCATCTAGGTCAAGATGTAGATGGGGCAAATATGATGAATCCTTTAGCTCCAGGAGTAGGAACTTTCGATTTTTGGGGTAATGTACAAGGCAGAATAAAAGCGGATTGGCAAAAGACTGGAGAGCAATCCTTTACAACTACACTGGATGGTAAGTTCACGAAGATATCTTGGTCTTTTACTACTTTTCCCTTTACAGATCGGCTTTATGGCGAGCTTGAAAAATTAGGAAAAAGACATTCTGACTTAAAGGAGAAATCCAAGTTTTATTCATTCATTGATCAAGGTGTTTGCTTCCCATTCCAGGACGTATTTCGAGATAAACTTCCTGAAGCACTTTATAGAGCAAGTAATATAAATGTATCACGATTTACTACTCGATTTCCTTTTTCTATGAAATTAATTGGGTATGGTCGTTGTGATCCAATGGAAGGGCAAAAAGCAGTAAATGAAGTAAAGTATATAAAGGAAACACTAGGACTTCGAGGTTTGAAATTACATCCACGATCAGAAGGATATATTGACAAAATGACTTCTGAAAAAGTAATAAATGTTCTTATTGAGGCTGCAAGCTATTCTTTACCTGTTATTTTTGACACAAGAGGGAGAGGTTCAATTCTAGAAATAGGAAAGTTAGTGCGATCAACCAGAAACGTGATTCAATCGAATTTCCCCGAGTTATTACCTCATTTTAAAGTTATTATAGCCCACTTTGCTCAAGGAAATATTGATGACTATGAAGTATATAATACAATTGTTCAACCAAACACATATGGAGATCTTTCAATGCTGCATGGTGCAGGAGCAGGAAACTTTTTTGAGAGTTTTCAAAGATGGTTCCAATCTAAGAATAAAAAAAGTGTTGATAATAGGACCTGGTCTCAATATTTATTATATGCTTCAGATTATCCTTATTTTGGAGATGTTCATGCACAAAAGCTTCTTAAGTATATTATAAATAAACAATTCTTTGATAGTGGCGGAACAATTTCAGATGTTAGAAATATAATTGGTTTAAATCAGATTAGAATTCTACCAGAGTATAATACCCCTCAAAATCAGAAAGAATCAAAATCGGTGCCTAGTATTATAATTTCCAATCCTCAATTTCATCAAAATAAAATAAGTACTTATGAAACATCTATAAAAGCTATAGCAAAATTAATCGTAGAGAATAAAATAGACATTAAAAGATTTTGCATCCAATTTAAAGATACATGGGACACTTTCAATGAAGATATTCTATTAACAACCATTTCAAATAAGACTAAACAAGAGAAGAATTTATTGTTAATGAACATGGTTAAAGATCAAATAGCTCTTATTGCACCATTGCATTCCAGTATTGAATGGAAAAAATTTGGCTATAATTATTTCAATCCGGAAGATAGAGCATTTTTTGCATCAATATTTAAGCAAAATTATTTAACTACTGATGTTGGAAAAACAGTAGATACTTTTTCCCATATTTACACTTAGTATATCTATTATATTTTTTATAGTAATTAATATTAGAGTAAGTATTATATTTGTACATTAGGAACCTTAAAATTAATTACTTTTTTGGGATGACCTTTGAAAGGAATTATAATTCTAAATCTGGATAAAAAGTCAGAGTTATCGAAAGATATTGAATTTCCAGAGAATATCTGCGAAGATTTAGGTGTTACAGATTCAATGTTAGCAACTGTTTTTGAAGAGCATAAAAAAATTAGAACAGGTCCGAATTATTTGGAAATGCAAGTAAAACGAGATCTTAGTGTTGCTAGTTTTTTCACCGGTCATTCCTCTAAACATTTTATTGGGAAAGGGGATCATGTGATAACGGTATTTCTCTCTGATGAGGATATCCTTCCTAGAAATTTTGAGGGGCAAGTAAGAAGAATCGCCTTTGATTTATTATCGAGAAGAAAAGAAAAAAAGTTTAAAGAACTATTTGTTAAATCATACAAATTGTTAGAAAAAGGTGAGCTCGATGCGTATTGGCAGGAAAGGCAAGAATTCGTACAGGAAATAGGGGAAAAAAAGGGAAAGATCGATGATCTTGCTCAAAAAGTCTCTTTATTGGTTTCAGATAGATCTGAACATTTAAGAAATGTTGAGGCTTTAAAAAATGAGGTAGCAGGATTGTATTCGAAGTTAGAAAATTGGAGCATGCAGATGGCAGAATTAAATGAATACAATGCAACTTTAACAGCAAAAAATAGAGAATTAAAAAGATTGACTAATGTGCAAAAAATGGCATTAGATCAGAAAGATGAAAGGATTACTCACTTAAAAGCAAAATTAGGTGATACAGATGAAATTGAACAAGGAGCTGAAAAAATTCTTGTTGAAATCCAAAAGATAAAACTTGTTAATGAAAACCTTAACCAAGAAATTGATAAATTGAATGAAACAAATAAAAAATTAAAATTTCAGGTATTAAAAGCTAAGCGGGAAAGTGAATCAGTCCCAAATTTAGAACTCGAAATTAATAAATTGAATGATAAACTTTTGGGTGCAGCTAATGAAAAGGAAAATATGAAACAAGAATTAAAAGATCTGAGAGGAGAAATTAAGCTTGTACGTCAAGAACATGCCCAATATTATAAAATTATCAAAGAAAAGAATCTTCTGTAACTCATTTTGAAGTTTAAAAAGATAAAAAATTAGGATTTTGTTAATAGCTTAGTAAGAAAATTAATATTCCAGCCAAAAGTTATACTTTTCCAAGATTGTAATTCTTTAGAAAAATCATTTCTTTTAATCTGGTTTGGGTCACCTCCAGATTTAATGTGAGTTTTCACTAGATTAATAATTTCTCTAATATATTTATTTTGTAAGGAAAACTCCCTTTTTGTTGCCAAATTTCCATGCCCAGGGACTGTAACTCTAAAATCTAATGTCATCAATTCATCATTTACTAATAACCAACCTTCTGGATCTCCTGAACCTAGCCATGGATCACTATTAGAAAATAAAAGATCACCCGCAAATAATACTTTATCATCAGGAATATAAACTATGACATCTCCATCGGTATGAGCCTTACTAAATGTTCTTAATTGAACTGTTTTATCTATCCCATGGATAATGCATCCTTCTTTAAAAGTAATGTTAGGTTCCCTTAGAAATTTAACTGATTGGATACCTTTCAAAAATCTAAGATCATTTTGTATATCTAAGATCTTCTCTTCTTCTTTTTCAGTTTTGAGGGATTCCTCTAATTCAGTGATTTTCTCTGGATCAAAATCCTTTAATTTATCAAACATCTTTTTACTTTCTGTTTTAATATTGGCTAGAGTTCGATCTGAAGTAATTATTTGAATTGATTTATCGAAAATGGAGTTTCCGATAACATGATCTAAATGATAATGAGTTATTACAATGAAATTAGGCTCTTTTTGTGTGTATTCATAAGAAGCTCGTTTTAAATCTTCAGCTGCTTTACTATTAAGAGTTGTATCAATTATAATTAAATAATCACCAATATCAATAAATCCTGCATTTGATCCCATACCAGAATTCTCTTTTTCAATAGCTCCATAAGCACTGTCTGAAAGCTTATAAAGATCAAAGAATTCTGATTCAAAATCTAACTTTCTTATATAATCCATCATTATATCTCTATTTATTTAGTATTTTAATGATTTATTTTATTCTTTTAGGTAATACTTTTTTATGAAGTCCATATTCATCTGAACTTCGTTTTTTGTGGATAAATCTCCGTGTCCAGGTACATATATTTCAATATCTTTCTTTATTAGTGATTCTAAGATTTCATATAATTTTGGGGGATTAACGGCATTAAATCTTCCAGTTTCACTTGGTGCCCAACTATCATCTAAATCAGCAAATAATAAATCCCCCATAAAACAAATCTTTTCATTAGGAAAATAAGCTATAATGTCGGAATCAGTATGTCCAGAACTTTTTAGAATCAAATGGACGGTTTTTTCTGTTCCATTAATAATAAGATCATTATTAATCAAAAAATCTGGTAATCTGATTTTAAAATTAGGATCTGTCACGTACTTATAGAATTCTAAATCGTTGTAGATTTCTTGCTTACTAAAGGGAGGATTATCAGCATTTAACATTTCATTGCGTTTTTTAACTTCTTCTTCAGCAGTCTCTTGAAAGTGTTTGAGGTGATCATAGCATACTTCTTTAATTTTGTTCAATGTAATAGGTGTACTGATAATTGGAGTACTTTCTGGAAAAAGGCAATTACCAAGAAGATGATCACTATGAAAATGGCTATTAATAATAAAAGATGAATCTTTACCATATAAATCCTTTACTGCGTTAATTAAATCACGAGCAGCACCAGGATATATGTGAGTATCAAAAATTATGATGTAGTTTCCTAAATCAAAGAATCCCGAACTCACGCTTGATCCTGAATCTTTTTTTGATATTGCTGCATAAATACCGTCTGAAATTTCAAAAAGATCAAAATAATTGGATTCAAAGTCAAGTTTTTTATAATTCATTTTGTTTTCAAATTGAAATTATCTAAATATGTTATAGAATGTAATAAGTTTATTTATAGATTAAATTTATGAACTTCAAATGAACTATACTTGAAACTTGAAGTAGATATTTAGTATTTAAGAGGAGAATTGTTTAAATCAACCAAAATCTTTTGTCTTTCTATAAAGAAAATATTAAGATTTTTTTAAATATTCGGCGAGAAAGTTAATATTCATCTCTAATACCGGACTTTTCCAAGACTGTAGCTCTTTAGAAAAATCACTTCTTTTTATTTGGGTTGGATCTTCTCCAACTCCAATTTTATTTTTAACTAGTTCAAGTAATTCCTTAATATATTTATTTTCTAACGAAAATTCCTCCTTAGATGATAATTGTCCATGCCCAGGAACACATACTTTAAAATCAATTGTCATTAATTTCTCATTAACTATAATCCAGCCTTCTGGATTTCCAGAACCCAGCCAAGGATCCCTTCTGGTAAACAAAAGGTCTCCAGCAAAGAGCACTTTTTCTTCAGGAAGATATACTATTACATCCCCATTAGTATGAGCATTATTGAAAGTCCGCAACTGAACAGATGTACCTCTTCCGTATACAACGCATCCCTCCTTAAATGTAACATTGGGTTCTCTAAGTGAAAATGTATCTGAGCGAACCGTTTTAAGAAACTTAAGATCATTTTCAATTTTACTTTTCTTTTCCTCATCTGTTTCAATTTTGAGGGATTCTTCCATCTCCTTTAAGTCCATATTCTTAAATTCTTCAAGCCGTTTCCTGCCATCTGTTTGAATATTGTTAAGAGTTCGATCAGATGTCATTATTTGAGTCGAGACATCAAATAAGGAGGTTCCCATGAGATGATCCATGTGATAGTGGGTTATCACAATAAAATTGGGCTCTTTTTGAGTATATTGAGCAGCAGCTTTTTTTAAATCTTTCGCAGCATCTACATCTCCAGTAGTATCGACAATTATCAAATAGTCTTCTATATCAATAAACCCCGCATTTCCTCCCATACCAGAGTTTTCCTTAGCAATAACGCCATAAGCACTTTTTGATAGCTTATACAAATCAAAGAATTCTGATTCAAAATCCAACTTTTTACCAAAATCAAATGACATAAATTTTTTTAGAATTTACTCTTGAAAAACTTTTGTGATTATTCTTAATCCCTTATATTTAGCTTAATTTCTGGTTTTTTGAGTTGAGATCAAATAAATTGGTAGTGTAATAGATTTATATATTTGATTAGTTATGAATAATATAATTTTTTTAAAAAAAAAAGGGTTAAACTAATGTCAAATAGAAATATGCAATACAATGGAAAGAATTGTACTATAATTCTTTTTATATAATTTGCATAAATATTCTATATAAAAAAGGTTTTACAAATGATAAGTAGAAATAAACAACAATTTTCAATTTTAATAGCAATAGTTTTATTAAGTCCAGCTATAGTACTAACTATCTCCACTAATTTATATGTTTCAAGTGTAACTATCAGAGATAATGAAGAATTTGATACTACAACATTAAAAATAGCTGCAATATTTAATGATATTACAATTGATGCGCTATTAACTACAAATACTTCGACCAATGGTAATTGGACATGGGCGAAAAGTATTGGATTATGTACAGGTTTTGGCACATCAGGGAGCCCTTATATAATACAAGGACATACTTTTGATAATGGTTATGCATTAGATGATTGTTTAAGAATATTAAATTCAAGAGATTATTTTTCTATTAGAGATTGTACCTTTATAAGTGCTGGTTTTATGTCAGCTGGTATTTTTTTAAGCAATGTAACTAATGGAAGAATCCTTGACAGTTATTCCTATGACAATTATATAGGAATTGAGATGGAGTTTGTAAATGATACCGTTTTAAACGAAAATCATATCTACACTACTACTGCTGGATTAACTGTAGATAATTCTCATTTTAACACGATTTCTAATAACAACATATCGGCAAATATAGATATTGGAATATACCTAACTCAGAGTACTTTTAACACGATTTCCTATAATCTTCTAAACGATAATCAAAATTTCCCCGGAATTTGGGTTGTTTTAAATAGCAATAACAATGAAATACTGCATAATACAGCCAATCGTAATGGTCAAAGTGGGATTAGTATTGAAACATCTAGTTCCAACACTATTTCTTATAATGAAGCAAATGATAACACTGATAGTGGAATTCTTCTTGAAGATGGGGATAGAAATATTCTATTGTCTAATACTGCTAATCATAATGATGTTTATGGTATATCTTTGGTATTGGGAAGTGATTATAATAAAGTTTCCCAAAATACCGCAAATTTCAATGACAACAATGGCATTTACAATACATTCTGCTCTAATAATGAGATCTTCAAAAACACCGCAAATCATAATTTAGACACAGGTCTTTATGTAGCCTTCTGTTTTGATTCGATTCTTGATTTAAATACA
This sequence comes from Promethearchaeota archaeon, assembly GCA_016839915.1. Classification (GTDB taxonomy): domain Archaea; phylum Asgardarchaeota; class Lokiarchaeia; order Sigyniarchaeales; family SOKP01; genus Loki-b32. Next base: position 21,289 of record JAEOTH010000109.1, on the reverse strand, counting down.
GCTTTTAATAACACTTTATGGGGAATTTTTGTTGCTCTTGGGGGTAATGTAACATCCACTAGGAATACTGCTTATGAAAATAAAGCCCATGGTATCTATTATTCTGTAATGATAGATTCTTTAATTGAAGATAATAATGCACACCACAATGGTATGCATGGCCTCATTTTAGATGGTGCATCTCTAAGAAATATTATAGATTCAAATACATTACAATATAATAATCTAAGTGGATTAAACTTTGGGGTTAATTGCGATGATAATCTTATATTGAATAATGTAGCATCTAATAATGTTGAACACGGAATTTACTTAATCAACAGTGACAATAATATTATATCAGATAATACTGCTAACAATAACGGAGAAAATGGCGTATATCTATTCTTAAGCAATGATAATACGATCATTGCTAATACTGCTAATAATAATAAAAACGGTACTTATCTACTTTCCAGTAATAACAATAAAATCATAAACAACGTATTATTAGGCAATAGTGAATACTGTTATAACCAAACACAAAGCTCAAACAATATTTATTCCGGCAATATTTGTACTGGTACGGGAGGACTTCCACTTGATATGAGCTTGTTTTTAATTGTACTCGTTATTATAGAAAGTATAGCTCTCGCTGTAATCATCTCAACCTATTTCATAAGAAAAAGAAAATCCTAAAATCTGTTTTTTTATTTTTTTTTTTTTGAAAAGTTTAATCTAGAATCTAAAAAGTTCTCTTGCATTTCTCATTACCTGATTAGTCAAAACTTCCAGATTCACCTCCTTTAAACCAGCAATCTCTTTAGATATTGAAACCACATCTTCAGGGAGAATAAATTTTTTAGGAGACTCCATTAAGTGATATGGAGAATCTGTTTCGGTAAGTATTCTTTCCAATGGAGTTAGTTCAATTATCTTCTTCAATTTCTCTTCTCTTGTATGTAAATATCCAAAAGAAAAATAAAAACCCATATGAAGGAGTTCGGAGACTAACTCTTTCTTAGACATATACCCGTGGATTTGACCCCCCACATCTTGAGCTTGTTCTTGTTTTATAATGTCTACGATATCTTTATCGACACCATACCCTGCATGAACGACAATTGGTTTATCAATTTCTTTTGCAATTTCTATTTGTTTTCGAAATAATTCCTGCTGTTGTTTCTTAAGAGTTGTTTTTTCGTTTTCATTCAAATTATCAAAACCATATAGATAATCCAATCCAATCTCACCAATCCCATGAGGAATTTTTCCTTCAATTTCTTTTTGTAATAGTGAAATCAATTGTGACTGGTCTTGAGGTGCGTTATTTCTTGAAATACCAATCACATGTATAATATTTTCAAGCTCCATTTGCTCTTGATACCTGGGAAAATCTTTTGGATTACTTATAACTCCAACTATATGATTTACTCCTTTCTTTCTTGCATTAGAGATCATTTCATTTATAAAACCTATAGTAGGGGTCGGTATCCCACCTATAATATCATCATCAATGCGTTCTGTTGGGATAGGAGTGAAAAATACGTGAGCATGACAATCAATATACATATTAATCACATTGAAAATTAACTAAATTTTAGGTTTATTGGGGAGAATCATTCCTTAATCCTTTTTATTTAATATCAATATTCTTTTTCATAATCCTTTCTATAAAAAGGTTTAACTTTATGTCTAATAAAAAAATACAAAAATTTGCAGTTTTTTTGATAACTTTCTTGACACTATCAATCTTAGGGCTTACTTTAAGTATTAACTTTAATACTACAACCGATAATCTCGCATTTAGAAACGATAATGATACTTTGCAAATTTCTGCTACTTATGTGAATATCGAAATTGATGCATTAGCGGCTACAAATACCACTAATTCTGGTAATTGGACATGGGCAAAAGATAGTGGATATTGCACCGGATATGGAACTCCAGCAAGCCCATATATTATCCAGGGCCACACTTTTGATAATGGGGGTGGATTTGATGATTGTTTAAGAATATTAAATTCTCGAGTATATTTCATTGTCAGAAACTGTATCTTTAGAAATTCAGATCCTCTGGATGCAGGATTATATTTAAATAATGTTACTAATGGAGATATTATCAGCAATTTCATATATGGATGCTTGAGGGGAATTGAGCTTGTATTTGTGAATAATACGGAAATTAATGGAAATCATATTTATGGAAATAACGAAGGTATACGCGTATCAAATTCTCATCATAACACCATATCTAGTAATAATGTATCTTCAAATGCAAATCACGGAATGTATGTTCTCCAGAGTACTTTTAACACTATTTCAAATAATCATGCAGATGAGAGTCAAAATGGACATGGATTTACATTAACTTCAAATAGCGATGATAATATGCTATCAGGTAATACAGCTAATCTCAATGATCAAAATGGATTTAATATTGATTCTTGTGATGAGGTAACTGTTCATCATAATACAGTTTATGGTAATCTATTAAATGGTATTAATATTGATGGAGGAAATAATTTCTTATGTACTTCTAATACAGTATACGAAAACAAGCAAAATGGGATACTTTTAGATAATACAGATGATTCTGATATTGAAAATAATAATGTTTACCAAAATGGTATGAATGGTATTGCTTTGATATCGAGTAGTACATTGAATATAATAAAATATAATTTCTTACAGAAGAATAATTTAAGCGGGATTCTCTTAGATAGTGGGGGCCATAATAATATACTTATAAGTAATACAGCAAATGAAAATAGCGAACATGGAATATTCCTAATAGGAAGTAACAATAATGTCTTAACAGATAACATAGCTAACAGTAATGAAATGAATGGAATTCATTTGGAATCAAGCAATGGAAATAGTATTATTTTGAACACTGCAAATAGGAATAAAAATGGTACTTTTTTAGATGGTAGTAATAACAACAAAATCATAAATAACATTCTAATAGGAAATCTCGTCTGTTATAATGAAACTGGAAGTGTGGGTAATATTTTTGAAGGTAATATCTGTACTTCTACGGGTGGTCTGACAATTGATTTAGCTGTAGCAAGTTTAGTACTATTAGTTTTTGTTATTATTGAAAGCGTTGTAATTGGTGCTGTAGCAGCATTATATTTCTTGAAAAGAAGAAAACCAAAAACCTAAAATATTTTATATTTTTATTTTTTTTTTCAATTTTTTTTAACACTAAAATCAAAATGCTTTTTTAAAATAATCTCTAATTATTTCTAGAAAATTAATTAATAAATTTATATTTTAGAAATCGATTTAAGGTGTTATTAAATGATAAAAGTAAAACAGCTGCCGAGTGAATGCCATGAATATATGACTCCAATGGAACGAATCACTAATGTTCTATTAAGGAAGAGAGTTGACAGAATTCCTTGCTTTCCATTTGTTTCTGCTGCTGCTGCTCAAATTAGGAGATTAAATTATGGAGAATATGCGACTAATCCTGAATTATTTTTAAAATGTCAAGTTGAAGCCCAACAATTGTTTGGTTATGATGGAATAACTGCCATGCCGGATCTTTGTGTTGAGGCTCAAGCTTTTGGAGCTAAGATAATATATCCCTCTGATAATGCTGCATATCCAGATCCATTTAATCCAGTTATAAGGTCTGCAGAGGAGTATAAAAATGTTGATAAGTTATTTAGTTGGTCTCGTGCAGAAAGGATGAAGAACCAAATACAGGTTGTTAACACAATTAGGGAAGAATTACCAAATGTAATGATTGGGGGGATGACTATTGGACCATTAGGATTACTTTCACGACTTCGTAATGTAAATGAATTGATACGAGATTTTGTTCATAATAGGGATAAATTGCATGAAGCATGTGAAATTATTACTGATATTCAAATTGAATATGTTGAAAAACAAATTGAAGCAGGAGCTAAAACTATTATGGTACCTGTTGTCCTTGCTGAAAGAGAAATAATGAGTCAGGAGATGTGGTTAGAATTAGATATGCCTTATCAGAAAAGAATTGCTGATTTTGTGAGGAAGAAACGCTGCTTTTATCTACTACATACATGTGGTCGAGGACCCTATTTTGATCCTATAATTGAGCATCTTAAACCCGTTATAATACAAAATGCATTTTTACCAGATGGAATAAAGACCGAAGAAGAAATGATTGAAAAATATGGTAAAAAGTTGATTTTCCTTGGATTTTTAAGTGTGTCACTGCTTGCATGGGGAAATCCTATGGAAGTTATTTCAGAGTGTAAAAGAGAACTTGATGTTTTTGGAAAAACTCCTGCAGGGTACATTTTGGGTGCTTCTTGTGAATATCCCCCCTATGCTCCTCTTTATAATGCAATGGCAGTAGTAAAAGCAGCTAGGATATATGGAAAGAACTATAAAACGGGTTATGGTCCTAACTACGAAGAAGAAGGAGGTAAAGAAATTGTCTGAAGATGAGATATTCAAAAAGTTAAGAGATAGTGTGTTAGATTATGATATAAAAGCTGCAGAAGAAGCCGCTAAAGAAGCCTTAGAAGCGGGAATCAATCCTCTTGATGCAATTAGTAAAGGACTTTATCTGGGTATAAAAGAAATTGCTGAGCAATATGAAAAGACTGTATTTATCACAGATATGATTTTAGCATCTGATGCTTTTTATGCAGGAACTAACATTTTAAAAAAAAAAATTAGTTACCAAGAATTTAAAAAAAGTCGCAAAGGGGTTCTTGTTATCGGTGTAGTGAAGGGAGATGTGCATGATCTCGGTAAAAATATGGTAAAATACTTGTTCGAAGCTGAAGGATTTGAAGTAATAGATCTTGGGTTCGATGTTCCAACAAGTAAATTTATTGATGAAGCTGAAAATAACAAAGCTGATTTAATTTTAATTTCCGCAATGTTAAGCTCGATGTTTCCTGAAATAGGAAAGATAGTTGATCTAGCTAAAGAAAGAGGTCTAAAAGAAAAAGGGGTTAAAATAATGGCTGGTGGAGGTCCCGTCACAGAAAAAATAGCAGATAAATATGGAGCCGATGGATGGGCATTAACAGCTCCAGATGCTGTAAAAGTTGCTTTAAATCTCATCAAATAAAAGTAAATCAAACGAGGATTAGAGCCTAATAAAAATATTTATTTGCTAATTAAAATAAATGAACTCCAAAAGTGAATATGAAATATATCGAAAGCTTCAGAAATATTAGTTTTTAATAACCTCATTATTATTTTTAAATTATTAAAAGTCAGTACCTTACAGCCAACAACAATGGAATGAATGGAATACATCTGCAGTTGAGTCATTACAACACTATTATTTTTAATACCGCCAATGGCAATAGAAATGGTACTTTTTTAGATGGTAGCAATAACAACAAAATTATCAATAACATTCTTCTAGGAAATCTAGTCTGTTATAACAAAACTGGAAGTGTGGGAAATATTTTTGAGGGTAATATCTGCAGTTCTACGGGAGGTTTTACAATTGATTTAGCTTTAACAAGTATGGTGCTCTTGATTTTTGTTATTATTGAAAGTACAGTAATTGGAGCTGTAGCTGCGTGGTATTTCTTAAAAAGAAGAAAACCAAAAACTTAAAATTCACTTTTTTTTTTATTTTGAGATTGACACTCTAGAAAACGAAATTAGAGGATTCTAAGGTGTTTATAAAGAAATAATCTATGAAAAAATGGTAAATAAAAAATAAGCTTTTTTTAATCAGGTGTAAGTGAGTCAAGATCTGACAAATCTAAACCACTATCTAATGTATCTGGAACTTCACTTAAAAATTCGTCTAAAATTTCCTTTAATTCATCTCCCGATCTTTTTAAGATAAGCCTAATTAATCCTATGTTGATCTCCGGATCTGATATAAGCGTCAAGACTCCTTTAAACCGAATGGAGTTAGTTACTCCAATTCATTGGTCCGCAGCTCGACGCAAATATCTTACCACCACCAAATTCCGACGTAACAATTTCAAGGTTGCCTAGTTCTAGATTCTTACCTTGTTCTTCACTAGCACAAAACACGGCGCTAGCAATAGCACCAATCCCATCAACGTCAGCAGGGAAATAGGAGAATTTCGAGACACTTGCAATAGTTAATCCCGTTCTATCAACCAAAATTACCTTTTTAATACCACTTTCACTTTTTATAATCTTGCTGAGAATATTATCGAAACTTTTCGTGTCAATACTAATGCTCATACACCTTTTATATAAGTTTTATATATATATTTAATAATATATTCTTCAATCTTTAAAACTATTATAATTATTTGAATTTATAAAATTATCTTTTTGAAATCTTTCATAGGAAATTTAGGAAAATCCCTTTTTAAAGGTAGAATTTAAAATGTTTAATTGAAAATCTTAATAATTATAATGAACGATGTTTTTCTTATATTATTAAAACGAAAATAGAATTAGAAATGAAATCAGATGCTAAATTAGATGTGCTATATTAAAGAATTATGAGAAATGAAATAGAAAAACGATTACATAGAGTTATGATAAAATTAGAGAAAAAGGGAATTATTTGTCCTTATGCTTTAGAGTGTTTGAGTGCTGAATATTGTGAAAGGTGCAATAAATTTTACGAAAAATGCATTAAATACATAGATTTCTTTTCAGATTCTAAAAAAAGATGAGGACTATAAAGAATGAAATTAGGATTAGAAAATAAAGTTGCATTAGTTCTTGCATCAAGTAAGGGATTAGGGCTAGCATGTGCTAAAGGTTTTTATGAAGAGGGAGCTAATGTGGTAATATGTAGCCGCTCTGAGGAAAATTTAAAAATCGCAAGAGATAAAATAGAAAAAGCTGAATCAATAAATTCAAGTAATAAAGTCTTTTCTATTGTGGCGGATTTAATAAATGAAGATCAGATAAAGGATCTTGTAGCAAAAACTTTAGATGAATTTGGGAGAATAGATATTTTAGTGCATAATGCAGGTGGACCACCTTCAGGACCAGTAGATAAAATTACTAAAGAAGAATGGAAAAATTCAATTGATTTAAATCTCCTTTCATTTATCCGGATAACTGAAATAATAATACCTATTATGCAAAAGCAGAAATACGGGAGGATTATTGCAATCACGTCAGTATCAGTAAAGCAACCTTTAAATAATTTAGTTTTATCGAACACAACAAGATTAGGAGTTGTAGGTTTTGCTAAAACTCTTGCTAATGAATATGGCAACCATAATATATTGGTAAATGTTGTATGTCCTGGACCAACTTTAACGGATCGTATGAAAGAACTGATAACAAAAACAGTTCAAGATACAGGAAAGTCCTATGAAGAAGTAGAAAAAACATGGATAGATCCTATACCGATAGGACGGTTAGGAAAGCCAGAGGAATTAGCCAGTTTAATTGTTTTCTTAGCCTCTGAAAAAGCTAGTTATATTACAGGAACAGTTACACAAGTAGATGGCGGATTTGTAAAAAGTGTTTTTTAAAAAAATGATAAATGTAAGTTTATTGAGAAAAAGATTTTTATATGCCATAACGCTACTATTATCCTATAAAAGTAGTGAAAAACTCGAATAATCTACCAAGATTTTGATATTATAAAAATGATATCTAAATAAGATTCTAATTTTATAATCGCAAATCAAATTGTAGATATTGAGGTAAATAGATTTGGCTAAGAAAAAAGTATTATTAGGTAGTATAATTGGCGTATTCGTAATTGGAGCGCTAGTTTATGGATCTTATATTATTGCTGCTCCAAAACCCTCTGAACGAGAACAATGGCTAGATAATCCAACCCTCGATTCTCCAATTTCTCCCACTTGGTTTTGGAAGTATGGAACTGAAGGAGATACATCAGATATAGATTATATCCCGAGAGCAAACCATTCAAGTTATAGAATCCTTGGAGAACAAAAAATTACTACAGTAATCTCTGGGATACCAAATAGCTCAAGTTCACCAGGTTGGGGGATATTTAATAATAGCAATTATCTACTTCCTGATGACTATGAGATTAGATCATATGGGTGTTGGGTATATCACTATCTAGATGAGACTATTGGTGTTGGACAAGTACATAATTTTCCAAGCATTCATTTTAAGAAAAACGTTAGTATGCCAACAGATATGTCTGATTATATTATTACTGACGCTTCATTAGAGGTTATTTTTAATGCAAGTGTGAATTTAAATATAGATAGTTATTATGATTGGAACCAAACAAGTGATACGGGGTTTATTGATTTTGACAAGTTCCTTATTGGAGATTCAGCAAATTTTTATGTAGAATTATCAGATTTGAATAATACTTATCCTTTTAGAGTAGGCAATTTTGAAACTAGAGATGTAGCTTTAGGACAAGGAGATCTAGGAAGTTACCCCGAAATATTAAACATTACAGATAGCGATTTAAATTATGTGGACAAACAAGATTTAATAGCAGCTTTGAATTCTGTTTTGACAACAAATCATAAAGATTTTACTATTACTTTGGGATTAGATATTTATTGTGAAGATAATAATGGAAGAGGTGGAGGAGATCGAGACGAATGGGAAGATTTAATATTCAAATCTTGTACTATCAATATCACTTATGAAAGAAAAATTGATTACTTTACATCTCTTTCATTAAATCAGGAAGGAGAAGAGATTTCTGGCACCAATATTAGAATTAAAGATGCTAATCTTAATTTTAAATATAAAATTAATGATACATGGCCAGAATTAGCTCCACTATCAGAAATTAGAATTTATTTTAATAATATACTATATGATAGAGCTAAAATTAAGTTAAGTTCAGCTAATACCTCCTTTCAAGATATAAAAATAGGGGGTTATGATGTTACCAATTTTATTAATATAAATTCAGATCTTAACCTCTCTATTCAAGTATATCTTGCTGACACATTTATCCTAGACAAAAATTTAGAAATTTCGATAGATGATGTTGAGCTTTATATAATTATAGAAGAATACGGTCAAAATTGGACTCCTATAATAATAGTATTAAGCATTGCTATAATTAGTCTTGTTACTGTGTTTACTTTATATTTCAAAATTTTTCAATTTCCTCCATTAGTAAGAAAAATAAGAAAATTAAGAATGAAAATTAGAAAGGGTAGAAAATCAAAACAATTAAATTTAGAGAGAAGAGATGGAATAATTTCCACTTATTTGCAGGAAAGTGTCAATAAATTAGAGATTGGAACCACTGAATTTGAAAAAGAGATATCTTTCAACGAAGTGGTGAAGAATGATCTTAAATTAGAAAAAAATGGAGGAAACTAAATTTCTCTAATTAAGAGGATTTGAGAGGGAAGAAATATGAAAAAAAGAAATCAACATTATCTAGCAATAATTACTTTCATCTTTTTCATAATTCAAATAAATAATTATAACCAAAGAAATTATATATCTAACAAAAGTTATGTTGGAAATCTCTGTTTGTCAACCCAACAGCAATGGTTAGAGAACAATGATTTCTCTACTCAAGAAGGTTGGTCATTTATTAATGGTAATGAAGGTGATAATTCATCAGTTGATGCTGATATAAGCGGAGGTAAAGCTAATTTGCATGTATTAGGTGAGAAAAAAACTTATACAATTTATGGTGTTCCAAATTCCACAAATTCACCAGGTTGGAAGAGATTTACAAAACCAAACTCTTATTTGCCAATTAATAGTTATATTGACTCTTATGGCTGTTATGTAGATCATACATGGTCTGAGGGATCAAACCAATTTCCTGGAGTTCATTTTAGGAAAAATGTATCATTGAATGAAGACATGTCAAAATATACTATAACATCAGCATTTATGGATGTTGTCTTCAATGCAACTGTAGCTCTTGATGTTGAGGTCAAAGATGATGATCCACCATATTACGCTATTGGTGATTTTATCACTTTTTATGTTTTAATTTCTGATGTCGATTTTAAAAACTCATATCCAGTAGCTCTTAATAGAACTGTGAATCTGGGACGAAATACAGGGCCCTTAACAATTTCAGACAAATTAATAGAATTTTATAGCCAAAATGTACTAATTACTGCTTTGAATTCTGCTTTTGAAAAAGATCCAACTCACTCAAATTTTACCATTACTTTAGGAATAGATATTTACTCCGAAGATAGCAGAGGTGCTGATACCGATACTTATAATTCCCTTAGGATTAAGGATTGTAATTTAACATTTACCTATGAAAAGAAAATAGAAAAGTTTACATCAGTATCTTTAAATCAAGTTGGAAATTCAATAAACGGTGAAAACGTTCAAATTAGAGATGCCTTATTGACCTTTAACTATACTATAAATGAAATTTGGCCATATGATTTATCTCCATTTTCAGAAATAAGAATTCTCATTAATGATAATCCCTACAGAGAAACAATTGAATTTAGTACTTTATCTACTTCCTTACAACATGTTAGATTTAAAGGAACAGATTTTACCGCTTTATTTAGAGAAGGAGTCAATATATCAATTTCAATACAATTATATCTAGCTAATACATTTGAATTAAATCGAACATTATCTATCTCTATTGATGATATGTACCTTTATATTTCATATATTTTTATCACACCAGAAGCTGATTTAAGTCCTCTTGTTATTGGCTTAACTTCTGGAATTATTGGTATTGTTATAGCGTTTAGCGTATATCAATTACATTTTAAATATCCTTTAACGGTTAGGAAAATAAGAAAATTGAAGAAAAAAGTTAGGAAAGGAAGAATTAAGAAACCAGTATTAGTTAATAAGCGAGAGGATATAATTCAAGATAATCTGAATGAAAAAAAGAATATTTTAAATTTTGAACCTGAAGAGGTTGCAAAAATTGAAAAAATGTTAATAAAAAAAGAAGGAGAGATTTGAATGCCACATGGTTATATAATAACTGAATGGACAGAAGATCAAGGATTAGTTGTCAAACTAAGTTATCCAGAAGATCTTGTAATTGATTTGGATGATATGATGCGAATCTTTTATGCACATATTACAGGTGCGGGAGCAGCAGGAAATGTTTTGGTACGACTAGAAAAAGCACGCTCTAATGTATCAAGTTATTTTACTGGTATGGAATCAGATATGCCTATTATGATAAATTTAATGTTAGAATTAGGAGAAGATCCAGAAATGTTCGGTGATACTGTATTAAAAGAGATTAACGATGATTTACTGAAATATCTAAGGCAAATGAGTACTAATGTTTCCCAAAGCTATGAAATTGTGAAAAATATAAAACTTTATCTTAGAAATACTTTAATACTTTTAGATCGACTAAAAAATTTGTCAAAAGAGCAAAGATTAGCACAAATTTATACTAGTGAAAAAGCACGGACGATATTAGAGGCTTTGCAGGAAAGATCGTTATCTAGACGGGAACTTCAAGGGATTATAGAAGATAAATTAGAAAAAATAATCCCAAATATCGAATATATTTTGGATCCATTTATCAAAACTGGTTTGTTAATGCAAGATTGGGTTGAGGGTGATACTGATATAACCTTGTTTCTTCTCACTGATTTTGCTATTTTTAGATCGCCTGTATCTAAGTTAATCGAAGATGCCAAGAAAAATCTTCCAAATACAGAGGTTGCCTCATTATATCTTAAAGAAGTCACTCAATTTTTCAAAAATTATAAACCTACTTTTGAGGATAACTTAAAAATAGCTCGTACATTAATGAATCCAGACAATTATGATTACATAACTTTATTTAGAGAGAGAACTTATCCTATAAATAAAATTCCAAAAGGTCCTGGAGAGAGCCTAGATCAAATAGGAAGTTTCTTAAAGGAAATGGAAGATGATCAAATTCTTAAAGTAATTAAGGATAGTAAAGATATACATTGGGTATTCTTATTAACTGATATAGTTGTCCAGACTTTTTATCCGGAATATTTAATTGAAAGGATTCGTAAAGATAGAATGGAAGGAAAAATAAATAAAAATGTAGCAATTAAACATTTAGAATTTCTTGAAGCTGCATATAAAAAATAACTAGGAGGTGGTGAGCAATTTGTCAGGAGAAGAAGATTCTGCTACAAAGAATGTTCTAGAACTCATTGGATTAGCTCATGATGAGGTCAACACATACTTTAAGATTACAGGAAGAGGTCCTGTGATGATTGGAGAAATTGCTCTTCTTACAGATATTGCAGAAGATAGGGCAAAGGAAATAGCAAATAATTTATTTGAAAAAGGTCTCCTTAAACAAATTCCTGGAAAAACACCAATTTATGAAGCTTTACCTCCTTATGCTGCACTTGTAGGCCAGATTCATCAATTTAAAGAAGCTATAAAAGATTTTCAACAAATTGCCCCTAAAAATATCCAAGAAAAGTTTGACTCTTTAGAACAACACTCTGCAAAGCTAAAGAAATTAGATGATTATAAGAATTACCTTCAAATAATGAAAACAAAATTACCTGCTCAAATTAAAACACAATTTGATAGATTTGAGAATGAACTTGATCAAGTAAAAAGATTTCAAGACGTAAGAAAGTTTATTCTTAATTTAAAAGAAATTGTTCCCGCAGATATAACCAGAGATTTTGAAGCAATGGAAGCTCGTTTAGATTCAGTAAAATCAGAAATCGCAACTAGATTCGAAAAGCAATTCAGAATTGGCGCCTTAAGTAGCATGGCGGAGAAAATTGTCTCTAAAGTAATCTCCGAGCAATTTGCAGAAATCTCAAAAGCCTTTCGGGATAAATTCGTTCAGACTACTCAAAACATGTTGGATCAAGTCATAAATCAGTTAGGAAGTATTACTGATACTGCGGGTGAAATCAGTACCGACTTAAGTACCGTATTTACTGATATCCAGAGTGGAATGGTTACAACATTAGAAGATTTAGAAAAAAGAGTTTCAGGTCTCTATGATGATATTATTTCAGGGATAAATGAACTTAAAGACTTATTTCGAAAAGAAATCTTTGAAGCAATACAAGATGATATTATCAATAACATCATAAATCAACTAGAGAGTGCAGAGATGACAATGCAAGAATTCTGGGAGCGTTCAAAACAAGCTTCTTTGCTAAGCTTTAAAGATGTATGGTTTGTAAGAAGTATAGAAGGAATCAAAGCGCAAATAAATGAATCATTATCTCGTGTCAAAATGAGAGTTCACGTCACTGCACCTAAGTTAGAGGACATTGATTTAGTTGCTTTAACCAGATTAAAAAAACATATTAATGTTAGAATCTCAACAAATTTCGATTTAAATAGTCCGGATGCTCAAATCAGATTTAAACAAGTATCAGATTATCCAAATATAACAATAAGACATTATCCTAGAGAAAATTTATGGTCAATAAATAAAGATTTCGAAGAAGTGGTAGTATGCGTTGTATCAAAGACAGATACAGGAGATTTTGAAATAGCTGGAATGGGTTCAGTATTAGAAGAACATGTAAAATTATTCGCTGCAGTTTTAGAGGATGTGTGGATTCAAAGCAAAAAATTTGAGCAAGTGGAGATTACACAAGCAATAAGGCATGCTCCTGAATCAAGTATCCAACAACCACAATTTCAAAAACCCATTACTCCGCCAACACCAAAAAAATCTGCCCAAATCCCTCCTAAAACTGCTCCCCTCCCCCCTGAACCTTTAAGAACTCAAATAGAACCTATGAAGTCAACACCAGATATCCAACCAAGTACAACGATATCAACAGATGCTCTTCTTTCAACTCAATTTGATAATATTTTAGGAAAGATTGATACACTACCAGGAGAACAAATTAGCCTGCTTTTAGAGAAACTTCAAGACGATATACTTGAGAGAAAAGGATTCAGTGCTATTTTAAGGCAAATTAGAATGAGCATAAACCCTCTAAAAAGCAACATGAATTTACTTAATAATATTGAAAAAGATGAGTTAAGAAGTAAAATGAACTTTTGGAGAACTAAGTTAAAAATCTAACCTAATTAAAAACAATCTTTTTAATTTAAAAAAAAGAAAGAAATATAATAAAAAATTAAGCAATTCCAGTTTTTTTTTTGCTTAACAAGACAATTACTCCTATTATAATTACTATTGAACCAAAAAATAAGATCAATAAATCATAACCAGGAATGTCATCTTGATCAGATAATGTGGGTGTCTCATATATCTCAAAAAGGTCACTAAAGTCATATATAGAAGAATTAGATACATCTGTTATTTTTATTTGATATTGTGTAGAATTTTCAAGCCCAGCTGGAATAATCCAAGAAAAATTACCCTCATTAGGTGTGGTAGAGATAATTTCTAACTCGAAAATATCATTCTTAAAGAGTTCAATTTTCACATTGGCAATAAGACCCGTTGAGTCCCAAGTAATGTAATAATTTTCCTTGGTTTCCCATGAATCAACTGTAGATGGATTAGTAATGTTAACAGATTTTGGAGGTGCAGGGGGTATTGTATATATCTCAAAATAATTGCTATAGTTATAAATATAAGAATTAGATATGCTTCATTTAATTTCATTTCAATGTTAATTGAGTATATTAAGTAATAATTCAAATATAAATTACCTAGTATCATGGTGAGAATTTATTTTAATTTAACTCGAGGATCAATAATCGCAACAAATATATCCGCAATTAAATTAAAAATTATTACCACTATGGCAAAAACATAAATACAAGCGACAATGACAGGATAGTCTAAGGATTCTATAGCTAGAAAGAATAAAGCTCCTAATCCCTGCATATTATAAATTCTTTCTATAGCAATCATTCCACCCAAAACTATAGGAAATCCCATACTTGAGACAATAATTGCGGGAGTTGCGGCATTCTTTAGAGCATGTCTTTTTAGTACATCTTTCTTTCTACATCCTTTAGCTATGGCAGTATTTATGTAATCTTTCTGTAAGACTTCTAGCATTTTTCCTCTTGTTTGCTGGACAATAACAACTAATTGTACAATTGTCAAAGCAGATACAGGAACGATTAAATGCCATACGTAGTCAAAAAAAAGATATAGCTTACCTGAAATAAGTGTATCGATAAGACGTATATGAGTTATTATTGGAGGTTCTGGATAACCTGGAGTTTTGTAACCATATAACGGAAATATTCTGAATGGTGTATGAACATATAATTGCATTATAAATATTAAAACGACGAAACTAGGAATTGAAATCATTATATAAGTGAAAATCCTAATTATTGTATCTTTGGATTTTTTATAATTAGCCGCAGATATTTTTCCTAAACGCAACCCAAAAAATATAGCTATACTCATGCTAATAAACATTATCTCTAATGTTCTTGGTAATTGTGCGAAAATAATATCCCAAACTGGCGTTTTTAATGCAATAGTTAAAGAAAGACCCCAGTTACCTATAAGTATGTTTTTCATAAATATCAAATATTGAATATGTATTGGTTTATCAAACCCTAAGTATGCAACTTCCTCTAAATAATCTTGGTAAGTTGCCCATTGCGGTAGTCTATCCCAAATAGGATCTCCTGGAAGAGCTCTAGTAATAAAAAACGCAATAGTGATAACTCCAAGAATAGAAGCAAATGATATTAAAATTCTTTTCAGAATATACTTAAATAATTTCATATTTTTCCCTCTACATATTCCTTAGTAATGGGTCTAAGGATTCTCTTAAACCATCGCCCAATAACATAAAAGCAAGTACAGTTATTAAAATCATAAAGCTAGGATATATTAAAGCCCAAGGAGCATTTCTCATATTATATACTGAAGCAGAGATATCATTGCCCCATTCAATTAGTCGAGGATCACCAAAGCCTAAAAAAGAAAGTATTGATAAATTGATAATCACTCCTCCTATCCTATGTGTAAAAGAAATAATAAGTGGCTGAATACAATTTGGCAGAATATGTCGAAATATTAGTCTCATATTACTTGCTCCCACCAATTTAGCCGCACTCACATAAGGTAAATCTCGAACTTGTATTGCTGATGCTCTAATTAAACGAGCAAAATATGGAATACCAATTAAACCAAAAATAATTATTAGTTTTGTAAAAGATTTATCTGGTGGAGCAAGGGTTTTTTCAGCAGATATTGCTATAATTGCAATAGCTAAAACGATTCCTGGAAATGCCAGAATAATATCCATAATTCTCATTAAAACTGTATCTAACCAGCCACCATAAAAAGCAGCAATTAATCCTAATAAAACTCCTATTATAAGACTAATTGCAACTGCTGAAACACTTATTAGTAAGGTTGATCGAGCACCATATATTATTCTTGCTAAAACATCATATCCTAGAAATGTTTGGCCTAATGGATGGTCTTGAGATGGTGCGTCAAAAGATTCACTAGAATAAGAAGCTATAAGATTTGCTTGCTCAAAAGTATATGGAGAGAGCCAAGTTCCAAAAACTGCAAATGAAATAACGATGAAAATTATAATTATACTAATTAGGGTAATCTTTGATTTTACTAGAGAACGCCTTTTTCTTTTACCATTAGTTTTATTATATTCAGACTCACGTATTGATAATTCTTTTTTCTTTAATCCAGGTATAACAATGAATTTAATGTTTTTAAAAATCCAAGACACTACTTCTGTGGATGATTTTCTTTCACTCATTTAAACCATAATTATTATATATGAGTTAAGTTTATTTATAAGTAAGTAACTGTTACTTACTTAATAAATCTTATCGCCACTTATGTAATTTAATTAATATAATATCCCTTTAAGATGAGCCAAACAAAGAAGAGAAAAAGGAATAAACTACTAACAATTGATCGCATAAAAAGAGTAACACTCAAACTTATCAAGGAAAAAGGATATGCACAAACTAGAACAAATAAGATCGCCGAATTAGCGAGTGTCAACATATCATTAATTTATAAGTATTTTCCAAGAGGAAAACCCGAAATTCTGCGTTCTTTATCCAGAGATATGGCCCTAGATTTGGATACTCATCTATCTAGTATTAAATCAAAAGTTCCCGACGAGATTTTATATGAAGTTATTATGAATCTTATCAAAATTCATCATAAAGATGCACCAATTATAAAAGCAATAAATATTGCTTATCTTTCAAATGAACAGCTTTTTCAAGAAAGTCAAGAATATTATAAGAAGAAAAAACCTTTAGGTCCACCCTTTATGTCAAAAGTATTGGATAAGATGGGTTTACTAATTAAAGGAGATTTATATAAGCTAAGTGGACTATTATTGAGATTAATAGACAATATATTACATCGTCATGTATTATTTGGGAATATTGTAAAGACCGACGAAGAATTAGCAAGTTTTCTCACAGAGCTTATTTTAGGATATATTAAACAAAAATGAAGAAATTTCTTTTGATCAGAACAAAAGTTTAGAGAAATCTATTTCCTCCGATTTTCAATGTTGTTTCCATAAACTTATATTGATAAAGAACTATTCTTCCCATAATAATTCAATGATCTAGCACCTAAAATCTGATGTGAAAATGTCATCTTCAGTAAGAAAAAGAAGTTTTTTTTTTATTTTTTCCATTCTTTTATGTAGTTTATTTATAATTAGCCCTCTTAGATTAGATATCATTGATAATAATAATTTACTTGTTAAGAATATAGAAGACTCTGTTATAAAAAATTCAAATTATTATAATCTTACAGGATTTTCAATATTTATTGATGATGCAGATCCAAATTATAATTGGAGTAAAACAGCAAAAGAAAATGACTGGTGTGGGGGAACAGGAACATGGAATGACCCTTATATTATTGAAAATGTTACAATTGACGGTCAAAATCCATTTAATAGCGAAACATTTATTCTTGATTATGAAAATTTATTCTTGAATATGAGCAAAAATTCCACATCCTGTATCACTATTCAAAACTCTAATGTCAATTTTATTATTAGAAATTGTACATTTTGCAATTCCGGAGTAAGAATGGTTGATTGTGGAATAAAATTGATTAATGTTAATAACAGCCAAATAATAAATAATAGTCTTATATCTAATTCTTATGGGATATATGTGCCTGTAATGAGTAATAACACTTATCTACTTCCAAGTAGAAATAATACAATATCTTATAATATAATAAAGAAAGGCGCCGTAGGAATTCTTTCTTATATTAGTTATCATAGCACATTTTCAAAAAATACTATTCACAACAACTTTTGCGGTATTCTGGATATGGGATTAAATAATACAATTTCTTTAAATTCTTTAGTTAGTAATGGAGTGGGTATTGGAAGTTTTGGTTGTTTTAAACAAAAGATTTTAAAAAATAATTTAACTCATAATATTGATGGTATACAGATGCTAAGTTCTTTCAATAACACAATTTTTGAAAATACTATAAAAAATAATAAAGGAAACGGGATTTTTATGCAGTCGAGTTATTATAATAATATTTCTAATAACGAGTGTACCAGCAATAGAATTAATGGAATCCATTTACAGGGACGATTATTATGGGATCCATTTACAGGTCTTGAACCTGTTCAGGATTGTGATTATAATTGGATATCAGAAAATATTTTAAATAATAATTCAAATGGTATTCTACTTAACTATACAATTCATAATCAAATCATAAATAATAGAATAGAAAACAATCGATTTAGCGGTATCCAATTAAATCATAGCGATAATATTGAAATTATTTACAATAGAATTAAGGAAAATTATTATGGAATTATTCTGGAAGAATCAAATTTGAATGAGATTATCAAAAATGCTATAAATTATAGCCACTATGGTATCAATTTGAAGGAGTCAGATTGGAATAACTTTATCCAAAATACCATAAATCATAACTACTACGCAATATATGTTTATTCTTCACATTGGAATGATATAATTGGGAATATATTGCATTATAATAGGATCTGTTATATAGAAACTGGCTATTGTGTGAATAATAATTATGAAGATAACGATTGTATAGAAACACCTATTAATGAAACTAATTGGTTCCAAGTTTTTTCACTTGTTTCTCTAATTGGACTAGCAATTTTACTATTTATCTATGTGGGCCTAAAAAGAGCAGATAAAGGTTCAAGAAACTAACAATAAAGAAAATTTATAAAAAACTATTATTATTTCTATTCTGAAATTCCCTTTTATTTCTAATAGAAGGTTATTAGTAAAATTCCTAACAAACATTATTTTAGTGTATATTAAACAAAAATAAAAAATATTATAAGAAAAAATTAATTCAATCGTTTTTTTGCTTTTAATTTCCAACTTAGACTTATTACACTCATAATTATTATACTTAGCATTATGATTATATCAAATCCTGGAACATCAGGTATTGGTCTGTATATTTCAAAATAGTCGCTAAAATCATATATGGAAGGATCAGATGAATCTATAATTTTGATTTGATATTGGGTAGATCCTTCGAGATCTGAAGGGATTGTCCATAATGGAATTGCACCAGTGTTCGCTTCGTTTGAAGCAATCTCCATCTCAAATATTCCCTCCTTAAAAAGCTCAATATCCACATTTGCAATATCGCCTGTTGAAGTCCAATTTATTTCTTGAACCGTCCCTGTTTTCCAAGAATCTGTTGCAGAAGGTCCGGTAACTAAAATTGATTTTATCTCCGCGATCTCAAAATAGGCATCACTCATGCCCCATGTAGCATTAAATTCGCTATTAGTTATATTCACTTGATAGAGATCGTTAAATAGAAATGTCCCAACAGGAATGTTCCATAAATAAGAACCATCATTCTGAGTACTAGTGGCAATATTGCTTAATAAATCACCATCATAATACAAATCAATATCTACAAATTCAAAATCACCACCCCATGTCCAAGTAATAGGATGAGACGCGTCTTCTGCCCAAGAACTCGTACTTGTAGGTTCATCAACAGTAATAAAGTCGTCAAGCCAATCATCTGTATAATAAACCGAACAGTTAATGCCAGTATAATGATTAATTGTTACAAGCCACCATGTATCTAAATAAGGTGGATAAAAAGTACCAGAGGCTGATAATTCCTCATCTGATAAAAGTGCGGTATAGGAGAAATTTCCACGAGTACGCCATTCATTTTGCAATGCAACAATTGCCCAAAATTCTGTATCATTCATCATATACCATGTAAGCCCTGGACCATAAAGAGTAGAAATACTCCATTCAAAATAATCATTTTCGTCAGGATCTGGTATTGGACTATCTGCAGTTAAGCTTCCATATAGAATCGAATCGGGATAAGTAACTGTACCCTGACTGGGTTTAATAGAGGTTATATCTTCTTCGTTTAAATTATCCCAAAATCTAAAACACTGAGAATTAAAGCTAGTATTTATTGTTAAAATCCCAATAAGGATCAAACTATAATATAATATTATAAACTTCGAATTGTTTTTCATTTGATTTCATCCCAATTTTATTCCTAATCAGAAATAATTTATTGTTGATTAAGCACATTTAGACGAAAATGTTATTTAAATTCATCGCTACTTTTTTTACAAAAAAATTAGACTCTATTCTATTAAATATATTTCAATACGTCTGATGCTCAAGCTAAAAATTTATATTTTAGCGAATGATTTAAACTAAGAGGTGAAATTATGCCTAAAATGAACCATTTCGAAATTAATGCTGATGATCCTGAAAGAGCGAAGAGTTTTTATGAAAATGTTTTTAATTGGAAAATAGAAAAATGGGAAGGTCCGCTCGAATACTGGCTCATTACCGCAGGAGATGAGGATGAACCGGGAATTAATGGTGGATTACAAAGAAGAGAGAATAAGGAGGATGCTATTTCAAATTATATCGGTGTTAAATCTGTTGATGATGTAATAAAAAAGATTGAAAAAAATGGTGGAAAAGTTACCAAACCTAAAAGTTCCATTCCTGGAGTGGGATATTATGCAATTTTCAAAGACACAGAAGGAAATAGATTAGATCTTATGGAAGAAGATGAAAATGCTAAATAACTTTATATTTACTATACTCTTTTCTAACTAACTTTTTTTTTTAAAATATAAATTATAAAAAGTTCATTATCTTTAGGTGTTATTAATATAAATTAAAGAGAGAGAAGAACTCCTGCTCTTTAATTTGGAATGGAAAAGAAATAAGATTGATGAAATTTAAAAAGTGACCCGAGATTAAAAATCAAAAACTTTTGATGTTCTAATAAAATCATTAGGTTTTATCCTTCGACATTTCCGACAAATTGCCCTTATTTCACTAAAACCCGCCTTTACCTCATTAAAATTCAATTTCAGCTTTTTACCACATCGAATACAATTTACCATCGCTTTGATATTAATCCCCTTTATCTATACTGCATTCCTCATTATTCTTGATAAGCTCTAGATCTAGATATAGTTCACTTCTATTTATAGATTTTTGATTCGCACTTCACATGAAGT
>JAEOTH010000108.1 GCA_016839915.1 Promethearchaeota archaeon | reverse complement strand
GGAAAAATTGTAATAAAAAGTTTATTCCAATCAAAAATCCAATCTCTATATCACTGCCTAAATAAAAACTCATGATAATTGCTAGGATTGGCATAATTGGTTTGATGCTAAAATTTCTAAAAAATAAACTATAATAAATTGAGTGAGAAATTAAGATATCTTCATTATTATTTAAAACAAGGCTATGGGCATTTTTCTCTACTTTACTGTTATACCTCTCTAAAATCAAAGATCTCTTTTCCTTAATAAAAAACACTAAAATTATGTTTGGTAAAGAAATTAGGAAAATAAACAAAAATAAATGCTCGATTCCATAAAAATCAATATAAATGCCACCAAATTGAGCTCCAACAAACCAACCGGCTACAACTGAAGCATTAAAATAAGAAATGAGTGTTTTATCATCTTCTACTAATTCCGCAAATAATGTCATTAATAAGTTAGATGATGCCATAAAAAAACCAAAAATAAATAACAAAATAACTATTAGTATCAAATTCTTGGTTAGAAATAAAAAGAAATAAGCAAATGTTATGCCAATAGTTCCCAATAAAATAAAAATATACCTATTTTGAATTTTATCAGAATAAAAACCATATAAAGGTGGAAAAACAAAAGCAGTTAAAGGAAAAATTGTAATTATAAGCTGCATTAATGGTTTTTCTACACCTAAAAATAATAAATATTTAGGCACGTAAGTATAAGCTATAATTGCAGCTGTATTAATAATAAAAACAGAGAGTAAAATTAAAATAATTGACTTTTTAGATAAGATCAAATTACTTTCCCCATTTAGCAATTACAAAAAAAAAATAACAATAATTACTTTATTAAATAATTTATGAATTAAAAGCCTTTTTAGCAGTGGTAGAGTTAATTTTCCTCATATAATTGGTGTTTAAATTTTAAAGATATAACAATCATAGAAATAATCGGAAAAATAATCATAAATGACATGGATATATAATAATTAGAGTTGAAAATTGCTAACAATAAACTAAAAAATAATCCTCCTGTTGTCGTACCAGCAAAAATACTAGAAGTAGCATATCCCATAAAGCGACCTTTATTATTAGGAGTTGAATTTTGAGCAATGTAAACTGTCGTTGCGATCCAAAACATTGAATAACTTAAAGAAACTAAAACTTGAAAAACTAAAAAGCTCCAAAAATCGACGGATATAATATACCCAATTATAGCGATAAATGATAAAGCATATCCTAAAATCATAACCATCTTAATATTTTTCTGGTTTAATTTCTTTCCTATAAATGGCATTATGAAAAATTGAAATAAGGGGTTTATCCCCACTAAAAATGCGATTTCAGTATTGTTAGGTATGTAGAAACCCATAAGAATTACAATAATATTCAAGATAGGTATAATGGCAAAATTCCTAAAAAAAAGACCAAAATATATTGATTTAGAGAAATTATCTTTTAGGAGAATATTATTTGTCACTTCTTTATAAATATTCTCAGATAATTTTGTATTGGTATCTAAAATTAGTTGCCTATTTTCCCTAATAACCACATTAAATATTATACTCGACAAGAAAGTGATTAGTGTAAAGAGGAATAAATTCTCAATTCTAAAAGCATCTATCAAAATACCTCCTATAATAACTCCTATAAAATTTCCAAATGCACAGACTGAGTTCTAATAAGATATCCATTTTTTATCATTCTGTACTAATTCACTAAAAAGAGTAAGATAAATCGTTATGAATGAAGTAAAAAAGCCAAAAATAAATAATAGTATATTTATTATTATAATATTTGTTGTAAATAGAAGTAAAGCTAAAGTAATGAGCATTCCGATAGGACCAATAAAAATAAAATAAATTCTATTCTGGATTTTATCTGAATACCTCCCTAATAAAGGTGGAAAAATGAAAAATGTAGACATTGCAAAAGTCATCGTTAAAGTAATTATTGGAGACTCTGTACCTATAAATTTTAAATATTGAGGTAAATAAGTATACAACATCATAATAGCAAGATATATGAAGAAGACAGTTCCTAAAATAAAAATAACAGATCTTTTTGAGATAATCAAAATATTAAAGCCTTAAATATGTGATATTCGAATATTCTTTATCAAATTATATAGCTCAACTAATTTTTGAGAGACAATTTTCCATCTAAAATTATGCTCTACTCTTTTATAGCAGTTTTCTTTAATCTTATTGTAAAAATTTGGATCTAATAGCACTAAGGATTCAAGTATTTTATCAGGAATTTGATTAACTAATTGAAAATTCTCAGTTTCATAAATATCATCCTTATTTTTTACTTGCTCAGAAATTTCCTTTAATTTAAAAAAAGAGATGAGTGCATCAGCAAATTGGGTTGGATTATCTTTATCAATCAAAATCCCCGTACCTATTTCTGGAAAACTTCTAATATCTATTATAGATTCTTGAAATCCTCCCACTTTTGTTGCAATTACAGGTAATTTCATAGACATTGCTTCTAAAACGATAATGCCAAATGGTTCCCATCTTGATAAAGCACAATAAACATCAGAAGAAATATGTGCAAGATGAAATATATCTGTTGCTACTCCAAAAATAATTCTAAGGTTATTGGGATATTTTTTAACATATTGAGCATAACTTCTTATTTCATTTATGCTATAATCAGTAGGTAATATGAGAAATAAGAATTTAGCATCAGGAATTACTCTTATTACTTTAGGAATCGCCTCTAGAATTGTTTCAAATCCTTTTTGTGGCGAAATTCTTCCAGTTGTAATTAATAAAGGCCCTGACTCTTCAAAAGATTTAATATATCCATTTCGAACAAATTCATTTCCATTTGAAATCTCATTAATTGCATTTATAACTTTTTCAGATTGAATTAATGGACTTCTATCCAAATGGGATAATTTGTGTGTTAACAAATATTTTTTCATATCAGTTAACGTTAATGGTTTTTCAGGTGATATAGTTAAAACATTTCTTATTTCATGTTCATGATTCGTTAATACCTGCTGAAAAATTTCATTATAATCCCAATCACATCCATCCCAGACAAAATTGGATTTAAATTCAATCAAGTCACCACCACAATGGGGAATTATATCTGATTTTAAATAAGATTGACTTACTGTTGTCACCAAATCACTAACAAATGCTCCTAATTGCTCTATAGTCGGAGGTTGATAATCTCCACTAATTTTTTCACAGATTGTAAAAATTTCATTAAGAGTTAATGGTTTAAGCCCTTCTTTTAGATGAATAGTTATGGGAGTATCATCAATTCCACAGGTCCTATAGAAATCGATTCCGTATCTGGGCCAGGTTAACAAATGAATTGTAATTATTGATGCTACATCTAATCCATTTTTAGCCAGTATTTGTTTTATTCCAATAAATGGTATAACCGCATGATAATCATGAATATGGATTATATCTGGTAATTTATCTTTTCGATAATCAATTAAGAAATCAATGTAGCAGCGCATTCCTATAGCAAAAAGAAAAATCTTTCCACTAAGCGTATCTGGGTTATAGACAATTTTATCATCTAAAAATCTATTAGTAAATGGATTTTCCCCATGCAATAAAATAACATTTACATTATTTATTATTGATCTGTAAAATGATATATTATATGTTGCTTCTGGTTCATTTAGGCCAAATTGTGAAGGATTTATTTGTCCTACACAGTTAAATGGTAATTTTTCCCATTCAAGAGTCTTATTTAGATTCTGTAATTGACCATGGGAAGGAATAAATACTGTGATGTTATAATCATTAGCTAGATGCTTAGTTTGGTTTGCGGGTACTTCTCCAAGACCGCCTACTTTCACAATTCCAGCATATTCAAAAGTAAATATCCAAATATTATCTTTCTTTTCTATCAAGATATTTTAATCATTGTAGAACGCATTTTGTGGTTTAAAACCAAAAAAATGTGTACAACTTTAATTATAATTAAGTCTAATTCGTTAAAAAAAGAATTTTATTAAAACTTAATTAAAAATAGATTTGTTTGATTCATATACGACAATAAATAAATTTTATAATTATGGATTAATCTTAATTATCAATATTAACATCAAACCACTATAAATAAATTAAATTAAAATATTCTTGGTGATAATTGAAATGGTAAAATTAGATGTGATTGATACAGGAACTGCTAAAGCTGGACCTTATACTCTTGGCATAAAAGCCGGTAATCTTCTTTTTATCTCAGGACAAGTCACTACTCCAGAAGCGAGAGATATTAAAGAACAAACAATAGCTGCATTTGAAAAAATTAAAAAAGTATTAGAAGCCGCAGGAGCGACTATCTCCAACTTAGTAAAAGTTACCGTTTTTTTAAAAAATATTTCTGATTTCAAAGAGATGAATCAAGCTTATAGAGAATTTTTTGAACAAAATGGTGTATCTGAGAAATTTCCCGCAAGAAGCACAGTTGAAGCATCTTGTCCACTTCCATATGGATTAATTGAAATTGATGCTATAGCAGTATTATAATCTAAAACTCATTTAATTCTCATTGTTATTTGTTTTCTTTATATCTTTATATTTTCTTCAGAGGATACTTTATATAAATAATTACATTTTCACTTTTATTAGAAACCATAAAAAAATTCGTGAAAATAATGGATAATATGGAAAAAACAATTATGGAAAAAATAGATAGTATGAAAGATGAAATAATCCAGTTTCTTCAAAATTTGATTCAAATACCTTCTGAAGTACCACCAGGGAAGTATAAAGAAATATCTAAATTTGTTGAATCAAAAATGAAGGAATTTGAAATAAATACAGAAGTTAAGAAAAAGAATATCATTGGAGAAATTGGAAATGAAAATGGGCCGTCTCTTATATTTAATGCTCATCTTGATACAGTTCCCACTTACGATGGCTGGACTAAAGATCCTCATGGAGGAGAAATTGTTGGAAACAAAATATATGGACGTGGAGCAGCAGATGATAAAGCTTGTGTGGCAGCAGAGATTTTTGCTACTAAAGCTTTAATAGATCTAGGAATAGATTTTAAAGGAAAATTAATTATTACTGCTGTAATTAACGAGGAAATAGGCGGTTTATTAGGTACTGAATATCTTGTAAAGGATGAAGTTGTAAAAGGAGATGCTTGTTTATTAGGTGATGTTTGTAGTGATTATCCAATTGCTTACCTAGGTGGAACCATGCAAATGACTTTTATTATTAAAGGTATACGTCGCAATGCACAAGCCTATCCAGATTTACCTCCACCTAATCGTAATAAATACTCAGGAATAAACGCTATTGGAAAGATGGTAAAAATCATGGATTTTTTAATGGAATTACAAGAAGAATTAAAAAAAATGGAAACTAAATATCCAGTGCCTCCTGATCTTCCATCCAAAATAGGTTCAGTAAATTTTACATTAATAAATGGTGGTAAATCATTATCTGCAATTCCAGACAATTGCATTTTGCAATGTTTAATTAGTGTTATTCCAGAAATGGATTTAGAGGGCATTAAAACGAGAGTCCTAAATTTTGTAGAGGAATTTAAAAATAAGGATCCTGACTTAAATATAAAAGCCCAAATAGGACTTTACATTAAACCACAGATATTAAATACCAAATCAACATTCACGAAAGCAGTAAAAAAAGCATTTAGAATTGTCTTCGAAGAAGAAAGAGATTTTAAGACTTTTATACCTACAACTGATGCCCAAATATTTCAAGAAAAAGGAATTGAAACCATTTTATTTGGACCTCTTCGCGGGGAAAATAATCATCATGCTCAAGATGAGTTTGTTTATATAGATGATGTAATAAATGTAACTAAAATCTACGCATTGACTGCTTTAAATTATCTTAAATAAATAAATATGAATTTATATTCTTCAAAACGAGGATTTATGTGTGATACTCTAGTAGCGTTAGGGAATTCAACTAAAGATGGAAGCGTTATTTTTGGAAAAAATTCAGATCGGCCTTGGGATGAGGTTCAATTAATAACATATTCACCTAGATTAAAACATTCGAGGGGAGAAGAAGTAAAGTGTACCTATATTTCAATCCCTCAAGTCTCTGAGACATTTGCTATAATATTAAGCCAACCATGGTGGATGTGGGGTGCTGAAATGGGAACAAATGAATATGGGGTTGTAATTGGAAATGAAGCAGTGTATACTCATGAACCTCTAAGAAATAAAGGATTATTAGGTATGGATTTATTAAGATTAGGTTTAGAGCGAGGGAAAACTGCTGTAGAAGCAATGGAAGTAATAATCGATTTATTAGAGGAATATAGTCAAGGAGGAGGTTGTGCTTACAATGATTTGAGTTGGATGTACCATAACTCTTTTATAATTGCAGATCCTAAACAGGCTTATGTATTAGAAACTGCTGATGAATGGTGGATAGTTGAGAAAGTCAAAACTGTTAGATCAATCTCAAATGGTCTTACTATAAGAGGAAAGGGGGATCGTAGAAAGAATGGAATAATTCAACATGCTATTGAACAAGAGCATTGTAAAAATGAAGAAACCTTCGATTTTGCTATAACTTTTTCAGGTTCTCCAGTTTCTACTGTGCCTTCACTATATTCAAGAGGAGGAAAATCTACAATATTACTAAATAATAGTATTGGTAAGGCTACACCTAGTCTGATGATGGAGTTTCTAAGGGAGCATGAGGCTGGAATTTGCATGCATGGAGGTTTTGAATCAACTGGCTCTCAAGTGTCACATTTAAGAAGTGGAAAAAAATCGATTCATTGGTTTACAGGAACCACAATTCCATGTATAAGTATTTATAAACCATATATTTTTCCAATTGAGGGTCAAAAGTATTATAACCCTGGACCTTATCAAACGGTGAATTCTGATTGGTTTTGGTGCAAACATACAAAATCTAAACCCGTAAATCAGAAAATTGAAATGAATGATATTGAAAATTCTATTATCTCTAGAGTTGATGATTTGTTAGCTCAAGAAGACAATATTAAAGAAGATAAACTTATTAAAAATATAAAAAACTTAAATTTGGAAGCATGGAATAAGTCTTATCAGATTATTAATTAAATTAAATTAATTCCTTATTCTTTTTTTCCTATCATCTGAAGATGGCCTGCGAAATTTACTAGAGATTTATTAGTACAATTTTCCAACTCAATATTTAGAAGTTCACCTCTAATTTTTGGATCCGACTCTAACTTTTTTGATATTTCTTCATTGATTAGATGCATAAAAACTGGAGCTCCAACGACTTCAAGGACTCTTACTCCAGCTTCTTCATAACATTCCGCTAATTCCTCCCATGTTAGGTTATATGACGGAAAACCCATTTCATTCGAAATGTTGGTTTTAAGAAGCTTTTTAAGGTCTGATATCTGCTCAGCTTCAATAAATTCTATTACCCTAGTAAATTTTGAGTCTAAAGAAACAATTATATAAGTATTCTTTTTTGCTACTCTTGCTAATTCTTTCATAGCTAATTTTGGTTTCATACAATACGATACAGCATCATATTGAGAAAAGACAAAATCAAATTTATTTTCCTCAAGTTCTTTCATATTAGAAATATCTCCTTTAATAAATTGAATATTAGTTTTAACGTTTAGTTTTGAAAGCCTTTTGTTTGCTTCGTTTAACATACCTTGAGATATGTCTAATAATGTAATATTCTTATAACCAATTTCAATAAGTTTTTGTGCCCAATAGCCTTCTCCTGCTCCAGCATCTAATATATTAGCGTTCAAATTTTTTGGTAAATATTTTACTATGAAGTGCCAAGTTATATCATCAGCAAATCTCATAGCTCCAGGAGGAAGCTCATCATAATTGTAATCTTTAGCATATTGATCAAAAAAACTTTCCACTTCTGGTTTACCTTTCTTCAAATTTTTTCACCTTATATAAGATAAAAAGAATTGAATAAACAAACATTTTCAAAATAAATTAAATTTATTAAAAAAACTTAATAGTTTTGAAATATTTTTCAGATAATATATTGATGAATAAATAAACAGGTTTTACCTTATGGCATTAAACAAATTAGCATTACTTGGAATGGAAGGAGTAATTTCAAACTATAAACGAGGGCGCCATACAATCCACCAGAAACACTGTATATTAGTTTTTCCAAATATAAAATCAAGAAAAGATGCTAATAAACTTATAGGAAGAACAGTTGTTTGGAAAACACCTACAGGAAAAGAATTAAAAGGTTTAATTACTAGAGCACATGGAAATAATGGTGCTGTGAGAGCCCACTTTAAGAAAGCAGGAGTTCCAGGACAAGCTCTAGGAAAAAAAATTAAAATAATTAAATAAATAGTTTTGTATCTAATCTTATCATTCGTTCAAGTCATATCTGAATAATACATGATACGAGAATAATATAGCTTTTTTTATGTTTTGACATATCTTATTCTCCTATAAAGCGATTTTAAAGGTAAATTTTATCTTATTTGGTTGGGTTTAAGTATTAATATGACAGAGCAGATTTGCCGTTTTTGTCACAGATATGTGAAGTTAGCTTATTATTGTGAAGAGTGTGGCTCTAGTTGTTGTTCTGAGTGCCTTCATGAAAAAAAAGTTGATTTCTTTATTTGTCAAGAGTGCAAGTCTAAAAATATCGAAATTTCAAAATCTGATAATAAGAAGGTTTGTAAAGATTGTGGAGAAGAAAATATTGAAAAAGTTAACCAACGTTTAAAATCTTGTCCAAAATGTGATTCACATCAAATTATTAACATCTATGAAAAGAAAGAAGAATTAGAGAAGGATTTTTTAGAGTTAATTAAAAATACAAGGTCTTTTATTAATCCTTTAAAGGAAATCCTTGACAAATTGTATTTCTATCAAATAAAAATCAAGGAAGTAAGAGATCCACCTAATAAATATTATCATTTTCCTCAAATGGAATCTGATTTATTAGCTCTTTTTAAGTTATTCAGTTATATCCAAAACACGTTATTTGAAAAAGTTAATGTCCATTTTCATCAAATAAATCAAAATAAAGAATATTTCTTTGATATATACACCCAACCAAACTCAAATATTAATATTATTGAAGGAATATTTGAAAATCTATCACGAAGCTATAATTCAATCGATGATTTCATAAATACTAATTTAGAAACATTCAATGAGAGCCTTTTAACTTTTAAGAAAAATCTCAAATTTATAGATAAAGTTAGCTATTATTTTACTTCGTATAATAAATTACTTAGACTTGCAGAAGGAGAAAAACCTGTTTATGCCATATATGCAAAACTAAATAATGGGTTAAATACACATGATAAATACAAAAAAGATAAGGGAATTCTATTTATCACTAATTATGATCTTTCATTTATTCATAAATACTGTGTAAAGAAAAAGAAAAAGGAATTGATTTTTAAAGCTCCTGTCCAAGATTTAACAAAATTAAGAGAAAAAGGTAAAGTTTTCAAAAAACTCTATATTGAATTCGCCTATGGTAAATATGAATTTACACTACCTCCTAAAACAGTTTCTAGAGTTATTGAATATATTCTCTTAGCGAGATCTTTTGACGAAACGACTATATATGATGAAAAATCTGCGAAAAAACTTCAACATATTGATTTGGATTTAAATGACTTTATAAATTTTATTGAAGAAAGTATTAACTCATTTTTCACTATAAAATGTCAGTATAATAAGAGTTTTGAAAACTCCCATAGTCAAAATAGAGATTTAAATCAATCTTTTGGCATTAATCCTAACCGAATACCAAATATAGCATCCCGCACACCCTCTCAATTTCATTATCCCCAAAATAATGCTCAACCTTGGCTTAATTTTCCAGGAAGTTCAAATTTTTATCAAGAAATAAACAATTCACCTTATATGCAACCTAATCCCAATCAATTATCTCAATTTATTGGTAATAATCAAAACCCAAACTATGATAAAAATAACTTCTTCTTACAAAACATCTATAATCCTAATCGTCTTCAAAATTATAATCCACAAAGAATAAACCCTAATAGCTTAAACCCACAAATCCATAATCAAATGAAAAATGATC
>JAEOTH010000107.1 GCA_016839915.1 Promethearchaeota archaeon | reverse complement strand
TGATGTAAATTTGAAGAAACAATAAATAACAAAAACAAAAAATTATTATTCAATTTAATTAATTTCAAAATATTGTTTCAAAAAAGAATATTAATTCGTATCTAGATTATAATTATAATATAAAAAATTAGTAATCTTCATAAAAAGCTCCAGAAGATTAAAATTTAAGAAAGTTCGCCCAAAAATCAAGTAGAGTTTACAACAATGCCACAAAAATATATCTTGAAAATCTTAACTGCGGGAGAAGGAGGTGTTGGAAAAACAACGCTTCTACATCGATATGTGGAGGGAAAGTTTTCTGCAGAAACGAAAATGACGATAGGAGTAGAATTTTTTTTGAAAGAAACGGAAATCGACTCGAAACATTGTACTTTACAACTCTGGGATTTTGGGGGGCAAGAGAGATTTCGCTTTTTACTTGAAAGTTATGTATTAGGGGCAAAAGGAGCACTTTTAATGTTCGACCTTACTAGGATAACAACTCTGGAAAACTTGCAACAATGGCTAAATATTGTGCGTAAAGGTGACCCAAATCTTCCCGTTCTCTTTTTAGGAACTAAATTTGATTTATCAGAAGAGATTATGGTTGATGATGATTATGCGATGTCATTTTTGAATGAATTTAATTTAATTGATTTTATGAAAATATCTTCAAAAACAGGTGAAAATGTTATGGAAGCTTTTAATCTTTTAACAAGAAAAATATTAGAGCGCCAGACCTATTGAAATCCAATATTAATTTAGTTATTATTGATTCTAACTTCATATTACTTCCTTTTCAGTTTAAAATAGATTATTTTAATGAAATTAGATCAAATATTGAAGGAAAACTCAAGTTTATAATATTTCAACAGATCTTTAATGAATTAGAATCAAAAAGAAAAAAAGAACCGAAAACTTCTAGTTTTATTAGATTCTTTGAATCCGGCTTGGTATATCTAAAAAATAATAAAGAAAAGCACAATATTGAAATATTAGAAGATATTAAAATAGAAAATGAAACTACTGATGATTTTTTACTGAGAATGATAAAAAATCTTAAAAAACAAAACCAAATTATCTATTTAGCCACCAATGATTCGCAATTACGTAAAAAAGCAAAAGAAATGAATGTTGGTACTATATTTCTAAGGCAAAAGAAATACTTATCCATCAACAGAGCTTAAAAAAACAGTTAAAAATATTAATACTCAAGTAATTTCTAGATTAATTTAATTGTATTCATTTTGAGGGAAAAAAGTGCCCAGATCAATACTCTTGAAAGTCATAACAGCGGGGGAGGGTGGTGTTGGGAAAACAACTCTCCTTTATCGGTATATAGAAGGGAGATTTTTAGCGGATACTCGTATGACAATCGGAGTTGAATTTTTTTTAAAAGAACTCAATATCGAAGGGAAAAAAATATTACTTCAAGTATGGGATTTTGGTGGTCAGGATCATTTCAGACCTCTTTTAAAAAATTATGCAAAAGGAGCAAGGGGTGCATTACTCCTTTTTGATCTAACCAGACCATCAAGTTTAGAAAAAATTGATCAATGGGTTAACATTTGCAGACAAGAAAATCCTGGTATACCTATCATATTCTTAGGCACGAAATTAGATTTAGAAGATCAAATTACTGTTGATGAGAATTTTGCATTAAAGTTTAAAGAGGAGCACGGTTTTTTTGATTTTTTAAAGATTTCTTCGAAAACAGGAGAAAATGTTAACTTAGCATTTGAGTTGATAGCCAAGAAACTTGTAAAAGATTTATAGTTATTATCCCTACAATCTATTCAATATAATTTTACTTATGTTTTCTTTATTTAAAATAACTGGATTGTTTTTCATTCCTGTATTTTCCACTATTTTGTGAATAATTTGCCTATTAATGCCATATTTTCCTAATCGATCAATTTTTAAAACTTCAGTCCATTTTTCAAGTGTTTCTACTAAATTCACACAATATTCTTGGATTTTATCCTCCTGTCCGTAATATTTTTCTTTTAGCATTGCTCCGATTTGTGCGTATTTTTTTAATGCTAGTTTACCGTTTGGCCCTTGATTCTGCAATGTTTTAATATTTATTTTCGTTGCTTCAGCTAGAAGAGTACCACATACTATACCATGAGGAATCTTGAAAAAGCCACCAATTGGAGAGGCTAATCCATGAATTATTCCTAAACCTGCATTAGCAAGAACAATCCCGGATATTAATGCTCCATAAGCCATTTTTCCTCGAATATTTACATTAGATGCTCCCGTTGAGCATGCTAACAAGATATTTCGGCTTATAAATTTCAAACCAGTATAAGCTAAAGAATCCGTGATTGGACTTGCCTTTGAAGAAACATACGCTTCAAGCAACTGTGTAAAGGCATCCATTCCACAAGCCGCCGAAACCGATGGCGGACAAGAAACCATAAGTTCAGAGTCAATAATCGTGATATTAGGGATTAAATTATCATGGCGAAGTGATTTTTTAAAACCATCAGGACCAATTTCACTAATAACAGCATTTTTTGTAGCTTCACTTCCAGTTCCAGAAGTAGTGGGGATTGCGATATATGGTATTTTCTTGCCATCATGAATTTTATTCCCGACTCCTTCGAGATAGTTTTTAATTGAACCATCTTTTGTTAACATAGCAGAGATTGCTTTTCCTGCGTCAAGAACGCTTCCTCCTCCAATTCCGACAATTAAATCAAGATTTTTATTATGAAATTTTGCGACAGTGTCATCAATAAGAGTTGGTGAAGGTTCTCCTGAAAGTGAAACTGATGAAAAATTGATTGATGAATTCTCTAATTTAGAGGTAAATTCATTCCATATACCTGATTGTATCAGTGAACTCCCTCCGATAACAAATAATACATTATTTCCGAATTCTGGGATAATATTATATAGTTCATATAACTTACCAGTGCCAAAAATAATATAAGGGATTCGAGAAAAACTGAATGGATGAATCATGATATTAACCTTTTATTTTTTTATAACAACGTGAAAAGAATTATATACAACTATGAATCTCTTTATAATAGGTAAGATTTATAATTTACGCTAGATAATTTGTTTTATACATAGTTACACCATTGGTGCTCTGCAATTAAAAAAGTTCATGAGACGGATTTTGAATATCGAGGTGGAGAGAGCGGAGTTAAATATCTTATGCGAGGTCCATCGATAGATTGGGGAGTTATTTTACTCAAACCTGGAGAATTGATGGGTGAAAGAGCCCATGGCCATAACGTTCTAGATGAAACATTTTATTTTGTGGAAGGTGATGGGGTAATAATAATTAATGATAAAGAATACAAAGCACCTCAAGGGAGCGTTTTTCTTTGCGAGCCTAAGGAGATGCATAATATTCGAAATGATTCTGATAATCCTTTAAAAGTTGTTTTTATCAAGGGATCATATTTACCTGATGATAAAATTTAAATTATAAAAAAGAGTAATCACGTATGGCTAAAAAAAAAGGAAAGGGGAAAAGGAGAGGAGCTCAAGAACCACCGGTAGTTACTCGTGTTAAATTCCCCAATAGAAAATTAGGAGAAATGTTTGGACGGATAGTTGGGATCTTTGGGAATGATCGAATGGAAGTTTTTTGTGAAGATGGAAAGCATCGAATAGGCAGAATACGAGGAAAAATCAAAAAGAGAGTCTGGATAAGGATTGCCGATCTTGTGGTTGTGAATCCGTGGGAATGGGAGACACAAACTGATGATAAGATGGGTAAGTGTGAAATAACTTGGAGATATATGAAGCACGAGATTTCTTGGCTCGAAAGAAACAGGAAGGTTCCAGATATTTTAAATATTAACAATATTCCACTCTAACATTTAAGATCTCTCAAATTAAAGATAAATATTTTGAATTTCAGTCTAATTCTGAATACATCTTAAAATCTTAGCAAAAAGCAAAAATTTTTAATTTTGTATTCTTTTATAAACATATACTTATTTTCTGATAATAATTTTAAAAAAACCCAAATTCAAATAGGACTCGTGAGATTAGATGGCTGATCAAGAAGAAGATATCAAAAGAGTTGATAATAAAGAGTTAGATTTGGAAACAACGATTATTGGGGAGGACCTTGAAGAAAAAGAAGATTTAACAACTCTATTCGCAGTAAGAACAACCATAAATCAAGAAAGCAATATTTTAAAGCAAATTTTTTATAGA
Source organism: Promethearchaeota archaeon (assembly GCA_016839915.1). Lineage (GTDB taxonomy): Archaea > Asgardarchaeota > Lokiarchaeia > Sigyniarchaeales > SOKP01 > Loki-b32. The sequence continues at coordinate 22,982 of JAEOTH010000107.1, read as the reverse complement.
TTTAAGATCTTAGATGTAATTCCTGATATACGGGCTATGCTCGTCTCTCCTTTGCTTCCGGGTTATGTGTTTTTTGAAGCACCCCAGAAACGGGATGTGCAGATAGCAGTTCAAGGGATTCCACATATTAAAGGAAGAATTGTACAGAACATTAAATTAACTGAATTAAAACATGTTTTATTGCCTCGGAGTGTAACTGAATATTTAGAAGAGGGTGATACTGTTGAAATTATAAGCGGAGTATTTGAAGGCTCACGGGCAATTGTAATGCGTATGCCTCATGATTCAAGTGCTAGTGAAGAGGTGGTTGTGAGGCTTTTACAGGAAGAAACTCCTATAACCATTAAAATTCATGGAGATTACCTCAAATTAGTTGAAAAGAAGAAACCAGTAATGGAAGCAATTCCAGAAGTAAAAGTTTCTGCTGATACAACTACGGATATAGAAACATCTATAAGTTTTGAAGATGAACTTGAAGATTTCGAAGAAGATATTTCAGTAGGTATTAAAACTGAGGAGATTGAAGAATATTCTGATGAGGAAGAAGAAGACGAGGAAGATGAATGGGCAAAGTTTGATGGTTTTTGAATAAAATCTATATTTTTCTGTATGATATCTTTACTAAATCATCAATGCTTATTTTTATTGTATGAAGAAGTATTATTTGCTTATTTAGAAGCAGTTTAACATAGACTTTATCCGATGTCTGTTACGCTAACCTAAAGATACGGATTAATAAAAGAATTTTTATAGATAGACTATTATTAAAGAAATTAAAGAATATATTTTTCACTTAAAAAAACCTCTCTAAGTTAAATGATAAAAAATATCTTTATAATGAAAGGGAACACTGGTGAGTTAATTTTCTATAAAACTTATGAGGATATTTTTAATGTTAAGTTAACTAGTAGTTTCCTAAGTGCTATTTTCTCATTTGTAAAGCAAACATTAAAAACTGAAGAATTATCTGAAATTGAAGTCGGGCCTTTTAGATTTATTTTTGAAATTGAAAAAATAGGTAATGATGAATTATTATTTGCTTTATTTAGCGACCGTACTGATAATCTAGTAGAGATTAGAAATCAATTGAGAGAAGTTAAAAATCAATTTATAAATAAGTATGATCTTACGCTACTCAGCAATAATTTCAATGGAGAAATTTCAAAATATTTTGAGTTTGATAAAAATATAAATCAAATAATGGAGAATCATGGTCAATTAGTTTCAGAGGAGATTCAAAAAGAATTATTACATGTGTTTAATGAATTGCATACTTTTTCTTCTTTTGTGGTATCTTCAGCGCTTTTAACCCAGACGGGAAGGGTTATTGTGTCATCTTTAGAACCAAATATATTATCTGAAATTATTAGACTTTTAGAAGGACGATTTATATCTGGAAATTATAGAGTAAATGAACTCATCTCCTTAGAAAATTTTGGTGTCCTTTCTTTAGTAGGAATTGATCAGCATTTTATATCAGTAATACAATTTAAAAGTAATTGCCCATTCGAAACAGGATTAGTCATCTCAAAACGGTTTTCCAATAGGATACAGAAATTAATTTGTTGAATATCTAGCGCCTATTTATTTAGAAACAGATCATTATTATTCATTTCATAAATATAGTTTTTAAAAAAATTTACGTCATTTTGAATATCGTATATTCGTTTTCCAAAAATTAAAAAGTGTATGCACTTTTTCACTAGTATAATTAATTATCTTAAAAATATATAAGATTAATAAGTGGGGGTAATAATAAATGCCAAAATATGTGAATCAAGCTATTAATGATGAAATTCTAGAGAAACTGAGCCTTAAAAACCGATATTCTTTTGTGAATAATAATCTAATGGCATTACTTTCAGCTGATCAGTTTAACTATTTGAAAAAAGTCCAAAAATTCTGTATGAGATTTGAAAAGAAAAATGATATCGTTCATGGTCCTGGTGAAGACGTCTATGACTGGATTCCTGCCTTTGGAGCGGAGGGATATATAACAAGAGCTCATACTTTTGAAATGATTGATGTAGTTTATGAGGAATATGGGGCTGTAGCAGATTTCCTTCGATATCTTGCTGTGGATAATTTTGATCCACAGTTTGCAATGGGTAGTGGTGCTACAGTTTTAGCTATAAATCCTATTTATGACCACCATGAAAATGTACCAGAACGGCTGGAAGCATTAAAAGATTTAGTTACTGGACAAAGTTCTGGATGTATATGTATTACAGAGCCAGAAAGAGGCTCTGATGCGGTACATCAATTAACTACCTGTGATGAACAGGAGGATGGCTCATTTTTATTGAATGGGGAAAAAATTTATAATACAAACGCTCCCAAATCAAAATGGGCTGTTGTGTACGCTACTGCTGAAAAAAATAATGGAAATTTAATGGCACAGTTTCTTGTTAACACCTCTTGGGAAGGCTGGAAGTGTGATAGGGTTAATATCCCTTATGTTGATAAACTTTATCTTGGTCATGAACATCTAGAAAACCTAAGAATTCCAAAAGAATACATCCTCGGTCCGGTAGGTAAGGGAAGAGAGCACATGTTCGAAGGGCTTGTACCCGAAAGAATTGGTATTGCCTGTGGTGCGATTGCCCAATGTTGGGGAGCAGTTTCTCATGCCGCAATTTATGTTAATATGAGAAAACAATTTGACCAGGAGGTATTAAAATTTCAGGGAGTTGGATTTCTCTTAACAGATCTCTGGGCTAAAACTACAAATCTGACACTTGGATTGTTAAAATTCTGCGAGGAATACGATAAGAAGATGGAAAAGTTTGAAGAACATATCCCTGCCAATATTTCAAGGGCATTAGTAGCGTCAGCAAGCCAATTTAAATATCACTGTACCAACCTCTCCAAGCAAATTTGTTATGAAGCAGCGAATCTTATGGGTGGAGCAGGGCTGTCTGATAACACGTTAATGCATGATTACGTAAATATATCACGGATTCAGGAAATTGTTGGTGGGAGCAGACAAATCCAACAGTATATCATGAGCATGAGTCTCCGCCAACTTTTCAAGATGCTTTAGGATAATGATATTTTCCTTAATATAATCTAGGTTATCTTTAAGGAAATTAACTTTTTTTTTCTCAATTAATTATTCAATTTGTGTTCATTTGAATATAGCGGAGCTTAATTAGCAAATACTTGATTTCTCCAAGTTTTCGAATAATTTATTAACTTTTACATAAAAATTGTGATAACTTTTTTATAAATCTTTGACGGAACATATAATATAAAGAAATTAACTTTCTTAAAAGAAATTCAATAAAATATAAAATTTTAAAAGATGACAATGAGTTTTATCACAAAATTTAATGAAAAATGGAATAAAATTGGATTTGTGCAACGATTGAAAAAAAATAACCTTGTATATACATTTTTAGTCTGCTTTATACTATTTATTATCGTAAATTTCATTTTTGCTCTGATTGCTTATGGAGCCGATGGTGTATTAGATTTATATTTTTCTCGGGCTGATTATTTCTTATCAGGCTTATTCGGAGGTTTTGTTTCACCCCCAGTTATCAATATAATGACTGCTGGTACAATAGCTAGTGCTTATACGTTTTCTCCCTCTGTAGCTATTATGACTCTTAATTATTTGGTATCACCTTTAATTGTGGCTATATTAGCAGGACGATTAGGTAAAAGTAGAAAAATAGCATTAGTTAGTCTATTTTTAACAGCAATTATCAGTTCGATTATTATTATGTTAATTAGCTTAGGTGACGGTGTTTTTTTATCTCCTCTAACTCTTTTTATATATTTTGTAACAGCGGAAGGATATGACCCTGTTTTAACTGAAACAGTATCAATTATCTTCCCCGTATTAGGGGCAATTTTTAGCGCAATTTTCTTTGGTTTTTTTACTCTTTTAGTACACAAATCAGAATAAATACATAGGATTAATGATTTTTACTCCTCTTTTTTTTTATATAGTACTATTTGAATTTTACAGTTTAGTAAAATTAGGAGCCCTTCCAAATGAAATTTGTTTGTCAGCATTTTCCAACATTAAACACTTCCAGAAGTAATTATTAAATGGTTATTTCAAGATCCATTTACTAATTCAATAATTATTTTTTGAAATTCAAATGAAAAATTCTGTTATTAAAAGTATTTTATTGATAAGCACAATTATATTTCTAATTATAGGGATAATTTGGATACCTCGAATAGTTCTTGGAGCAACACCACAATTTCGCGAAAGAGCGGCAGCTACTGCTGCTGTTCTTCTTATTTATGCAACAGCTTTCTTGATATCATTTATTCTTTCATTAATTTTCCTCCGAGAAAGATGATTCTGGTAACAAAATTATAGTTATAGGAAGATCAACCCTTAATATTAAGATTTATATGGTGTATTATGGTACAAATATCATGGATGGCGAGCATAGATAATTTATTTTTTGTTTTTAAGATAAAGAAGAAAAAAAAAGGGGATCTTTAAAGATTGTTGCCAAAATTAGCCTACGGACATTTTATACAGGGAACGTAATGAAAGAGACATAATATATTGCTGAATTTGTCTCGAACCACCAACAATTTCCTGAATCCGTGATATATTAACATAATCCTGCATTAACGTGTTATCAGACAGCCCTGCTCCACCCATAAGATTCGCAGATTCGTAGCAAACTTCCTTTGAAAGAGCTGTTGCTTGGTATTTGAATTGACTTGCTGAGGCTACCATTGCTTGTGCAATATTTCTGGGGATGTTCCCTTCAAACTTTTTGAACTTCTCATCGAAACCTTCGCAGAACTTTAAAAGTCCAAATGTCAAATTTGTTACTTTAGCCCATAAATCCGCGAGTAAAAAGCCCACTCCTTGAAATTTTAAGATCTCCTGATCAAATTGTTTTCTCAAGTTAGCATAGATTACTGCGTGTGAAAGGGAACCCCAACATTGGCCGATGGCACCATAAGCAATCGCGATTCTTTCGGGTACAAGCCCTTCAAAAAGATGCTCTCTTCCTTTCCCGATTCCTCCTAATACATATTCTTTTGGAACCCTTAAATTGGTGAATTTTTCTTTCCCTAGCCAAACTTTAGGAGTCCAAGGTATTCCTACTCGCTCGCAGCTCCACCCATCCCAGTTTGTATTTATTAAGAATTGAGCCATCATATTCCCATTATTTTTTTCTGCTGTGGCATAAGCGACAACCCATCTAGATTTGGGAGCGTTTGTATTAAAGACTTTTTCTCCATTTAATATGAAGCTACCATCTTCCTGCTCATCACAGGTAGTTAATTGATGTACCGCATCAGATCCTCTTTCAGGTTCTGTAATAAGAATTGCTCCAGGAGATTGGCCATTTACTAAATCTTTTAATGCTTCCAGCCGTTCTGGTACATTTTCATGGTGTTCATAAATAGGATTTATAGCTAATACAGTAGCTCCACCTGCCATAGAAAATTGAGGATCAAAATTATCTACGGCAATTGTACGAAGCATATCAGCTGCTAATCCCCACTCAGGATAATCTAGGTCAATCATTTCAAACGCATGTTGCCGAGTGATGTAACCCTCCGCTCCAAAGGCAGGAATCCAGTCATAGACGTCTTCTCCAGGACCATGAACGATATCATTTTTCTTTTCAAATCTTAGACAAAAACGTTGAACTTTCCGGAAAAAATTAAATTCTTCCTGAGATAACAACGGAGTTAAATTATTATTCACAAAAGAATATCGGTTTTTAAGGCTTAATTTCTCAAGAATCTCATCATTTATTACTTGGGTATCAAATTTTCTCTTTTCAGACATTTTATTCAACTCTAAATTTGATTATTTTAATTTGATTTTTTTAATATAACTTAATATTCCATAATAAGGTTCGTTCAAATTCCTTAAATAATTTTATTTTCGAAAAATTGAAAAAAGGTATGTAACTAGAAGATTATAAAAATAAAAAATTGGAATGAAAATGGACAAACGATTTGAAACTCAAGTTATTAATAATGAAATTTTAGAAAAACTAAGTCTTGCCAATAGGTATAATTTTCTTAATGAAAACCTATCACTTATTTTAACTGAAAAACAGTTTAATTTTCTTAAAGAAGTCCAAGATTTTTGCCTGAAATTTGAAAGAGAAAATAAAATCACACATGGACCTGATGAAGATGTTTATGATTGGTATCCTAGATTTGGCGAACAAGGGTATATTACTCGTCAGCACTCATATGAATGTATTGATTTGAATTATAAAAAATTTGGAATGGCTATGGATTTTATGAGAATATTAGCACTAGATTCTTTCGATCCTCAATTTACCATGGGTAGTGGAGCAACTGTTATTTGTATTAATCCAATTTATGAGCACCATGAAAATGTTCTCGAAAGACTTGAGGCGTTAAATGAACTTGTTACTGGAAAAACACCAGGATGTTTACTGATTACTGAGCCAGAAAGAGGCTCTGATGCGGTACACATGCTAACAACATGTGAAGAACAGGGAGATGGCTCATTTATATTGAATGGAACTAAGATTTTCAATACAAATGCTCCAAAGTCAAAGTGGGCAGTTGCATATGCCACAGCTGAAAAAAATAATGGCAACCTGATGGCACAGTTTCTTATCAATACTTCCTGGGAAGGGTGGAACTGTGAACGTCTAGGGATATCATGGGTACCTAAATTATATCTTGGTAAGGAAAAATTGGAAAATTTAAGAATTCCGAAAGAATATGTATTAGGAGGAATCGGGAAGGGAAGAGAGCATCTTTTTGAAGGACTAGTACCTGAAAGAATTTCAATCGCAGTGAGAGGAGTAAGTGAATGTTGGGGAGCATTAGCTCACGCAATTATTTACGCAAATATGAGAAAACAATTCGATAAAGAAATTTTATTATTTCAAGGAGTAGGCTTTAAATTGACGGACTTAATGGCTAAAACAACCGCTCTTACTCACGGTGTCTTAAAATTTTGTGAAACTTATGACGAAAAAATGGAGAAATATGGAAATAAACTGCCTGAAAGCATATCACGTGCATTTGTAGCATTAGGAAGTCAATATAAATATAATTGTGCTTTACTTTCTAAAAAAGTGTGCTATGAAGCTGCAAATTTAATGGGTGGTGCGGGATTATGTGATAATACTCTCATGCAGGATTATTTAAATATTTCTAGAATTCAAGAAATAATAGGCGGAAGTAGACAGATACAAAATTTTATTATGTCAAGAAACCTAAGATACCAGTTTAAGAATTTATAAGAATATAAAAGGACAAATAATTAAAGAAATCTTCAAAATAAATTCAAAAATTCCTCAGAAGAATATTTTGCTGGAGCTTCATGAAAGAAAGCTTTATGAAATCCTTTTTTATACTCCACAAGACGTTCTTGAGGTTGAAAAGCAATTCAAATTTTTAAGAGAATATATAAAAAAAATTATGTAAATTAAAATACAAAAAATAACAATGATTTAAATTTTAGACTTTAGTTATTATTATCTTCTTTTTTCTTTTAATCCTCTCCTTCCTCTCCCATTAACTGTTCGATTTTGTTCTCAAGTGCTTCTACTTTCTCCTCAAGTGCCTCAATCTTCTTATTGGTCTCACAGGTGGCACACGCATCATCATTATTACATTCAGGCAAGGTATCACAAACATCCTGAAGTTCATCCATTTCTTCCAATAACTTATCTACTTCTTCTTGTAATTCATCAATACTCAAATTTCACACCTTCATTTTTTAATATAATAAGGGCATTATTATTTAATTTTTTTTAGTTTAAAAACTTAAATGAATTAGGGACTACTGTTTTAATATTTTCTAAATCTCTTCTAATTATTCTGTTAGTTCAGTAATTTCTTCTTTCTTACGTAATTTTTTTATAAGTTTTTTATAGCTTTTAACTGCTTTTTTAATTGCGTCAAGAGTTTCTATAGGTACATCTTGATCAGAGATTTCAATATCTTGTGTCATAAAATCACAGGCAATTGTGAGTTTATAATCTTGTTCAAAACTTTTTTTAGTAAAGGTTCTGATTAGTGATGACTTTCCTACAGCCGCAGCGCCAGCAAGTAAGATCTTGAATCTAAAATGGTTTGAATCTATTATTTCTCCTAACCTGGGTTTAATATCTAGTAAGGCTGTAATGGCTAAGCGATAAAATAATTTATTTACGTTTACATTTTCTAATGCAGAGGTTTCTATGTATTCAAATAAGTAGAATTGATTTAATTTTTGAATAATTTTTTCTCTCGTGATAACTTCTCCGATATCTTCAATTAGATCCTTCTTATTTCCAACTAGAAAAATAGGAATATTTCCAGAATTTTCCCTGATTTCCTTGAAATATTCACCAATCTTATCAAAAGTATCTGGTCGACTTAAATCAAAAACTAAACCAACAGCTGCAATACCTCGAAAGAAATCAGTTTTAAAAAATTCAAACCGTTCTTGTCCGCCTGTATCCCATACTGATAAAGTCAATTTTAACATATTGAGTGTACTCACCTTTATAATGCCTTAAGATTCCCAAATAGCAATATATTCATCTAATATTCTACGTGTGTTGTTAAATCCCATAGTTTCGAAAAATTCTTTAAGACCGCTTTCATCAAGATTCCATTTTGATCTCAAATGATAGGTATTAATACCATCATTATCTAAAAATAAGAAATCCACAATCTTGTACAGAGTCTTTGGCAGATATTTGCCAAAAAATATTACAAATTTTAAAAGTCTATCACGAGCAGAAATTTCTCTAGGTTTTATGACATATGGTTCACAAATAATAATTTTTTGAGAGATTTTTTTTGCAATATTGATTAAATCGACATGCCTAGGGAAAATATGATGTAAAATATCACAGAGAACAATTACGTCTTTAATATTCCCTTCATAATTTTGAAATTCAAAAATATCCTTTTGGTGTAGGATAATTTTTCTCAATTTTATGTTTCTTTTTTTCAATTCTTTTTTTCTAATCCGTTTTAGAAAACGATGGTTAAGATCTACACCTTCATATTCTATTGCTGGATGTAAAAACCGCATCAGATACCCTGTACCACAAGGCATATCTAGAACTTTTTTTGGCCCCTTTCCTATAAGAGTTGCAATTGTGTAAAATTTTGTATCTTGGTCATACAATCTACGGGTTATCGCATTATATAGCCATCCACTGCGATACATTAAACTTCTAAAACCAGTAGATCTTGTTTTAACTACCATTCTTATTGAAAATAAATTATATTAAGATTTAAATCTATAATAAAAAAAGAAAATTTTTAGATTTAAGTAGGTGAGAGTAAATTCATCTTTTTTTCGATATCTTCGTTTAATTCTTTAATCTTTTTGTCTAAAGTTTTAAGTTCTTTATTGATTTCTTCGAATCTGCTTTCTTGAGTATTCAACTTCTTTATATACCTTTCTTTTAATGAAACAGATTGACTATCTTCTCCTAAGACAGAAATATTTTCTCTAAGTCTTACTTGTTCATCAGTCATTAAGTCTCTTTCTTCATTTAGTTTATCTTCCTTAGATCTCAAATCATTTAATGTTTGAATTAACCCGGCAATTTCTTTTAATTTAGTTTCTAGTTCTGGGTCGATAAATTTTTGTTTTACATAGAAGCCAACCCTTTTTAGAAGGTCCTCCTTACTATAATTCCATAGATAATTGCTTGAGTAATTTTCTCTTTGTTCTTTTAATTTAAAAACTACAGCATCTTTTGGTTTCAATGTTAACTTAAATCGCCAATAATTAGTAGTTTCTTCAGGATCTCCAGGTTTCTCTATGATTTTATAATCATATGTCTTAGGATGATCAAGGTAAAGTTCCTTTTCTTCATCAGTTTTATTTTTAATTTTATAGGTTGTCATCATATTAGTATAATAATATTCATAAGAATAACCACTTCCAAAAGTAACTCTGTGAACACTTAAATTCTCTGATTTTTGTTCATGAGTAATAATAACTGCTTGTTCAATTGCATAATTTAATAGTCTTGTATCATCTTTATTCAAAAAAGGTATGATTGCTTCACCAGCAAGATTATCATCATATATTATGGTTGCTGGTCCTCTTTCTAGTGTTAAATTAGTGTTATTGGTAATTTCTAAACAAGCATTTGGGTTTTTATCGTGCTCGTTTTTGCTAAATAATAAAATCTTCTTTGCTTTAATTGATTCTGTGAGGATTGGCACTAAAGCAGATTGTTTCCTCTTGACTGTTACTGGATTTGATATATTATATTCAAATAATTCTCCTAAATCTTTTGTTTGGGTTTTAACTTGAGATCTTACTTTATCATAGATTTCTGTATCTGACATAACAGCTTGCATACCTCCAAATCCACCACCAGCAGGGGCAGGAGGAGGTATTGCTCCTGATCTTGCTGCTTTAGCTCTTTTTTTCATTAACATCGGTTTTGCTTCCATTTCTGCCATTGCGTAATCCTTAAATTTTTCCGTTTCTAAACCTTCTTCAATCTCTGTAGGTCTAGCACTTAAAATTGTTGGAGGTTGGATCACAGGTCTTTGTATAAAGATTGGCCTATAGAATTCATAAATAAATGAAACTGGCATCCCTGCAACCAAAGATAATTCAATATTCTCCCAATCTTGATTAGTTGTATTTTCGATAAGACTCCAACCAGATAGTAAGCACTTTTGCTCTGATGCTTGTTTTTTACTCATAATCAATCGATAAGAAGTTTTCCAGATTGGACTTTCTCTTATATAAGACACAAAAATATTCCTTTCAATCTCATCATCTCCCCCGGACTCGCAATTTATCAATATCTTTTTAGCATCTTTTTTCTTTCCAGCAATTACAGTATCCAAGAAAAACTTTAAATCTTTTCTAATCTCATCATTTAAAATATTAAAGGAACGAATTTCTGAGAAAGGGATTTTTGTTATTTCATCATCATCTTTTAAGAGTATCAATTGTTTCTCAGTGATTTTCTCCTCTTTGATCATTTTTTCAACAAATTCGATCCCAATTATCTTTCCTAATACCTTTTTTGCGCCCCCAACTGTTAAATTTACTCCAGCTCCTTTAATCTGGGTTACAAGAGAAGAAAGAGAATCATGATCAGGGATATTTAGCATTATAGATTTAAGTAATTGAGAAGTATCCAATGCGGCATCATAAGAAATTGAAGATATATATCCTTTCTCACTTGTATCTAAGACAAACAATGATTTTAATATGTCATTCATTTCATCAATCTTAAATTCAAGTTCAAATTTACCAATACCTTTTAAAATACCTTCAAGAATGTAATAAGATACACCGTGTTTAAAAATTATTACTTTTTTTACTTTTAATTTCGACATAAAATTATTATAGCTTATTTGAAATTTAAATTTTGATGAATTTCATAAATAAATAAAGGAAAAGAAGCTATAAAAAAAATAACTGTAAATTACAAATATATTTTTAAAATTCTCAAGATATCCTCTTCTAAAGTAGAAGAATACTCTGGATTTTCCACAATAACCCCTAAATATTCACCAGCTTCGTTAAAGAAATAAAACGTTGGAATCGCCTTTAAATTAAATTTGGGATCAGTTGCCTCTGGAGGTGAGCGCTTTTTATGCCAAATAGATTCTTCTGGCTTATGTAAGGCATTTACCATGATGCCATACAAAATTTTCAAGTCGACATCTGGAGTATCCATTTTATTAACTATTTTAATCATTCTGGGAATATTTTTCGTGCAATCAGGACACCAATCGGCACCTAAAGCAACAATTTTTAATACTTCTTTTTTATTCTTCAGTAAATCTTTAATCTCATTAAGTGCATTCGATTTTGGTTCATATTTTTCATACACTTTCCTGATTTTATCACCATAAATTGTCACGTATTCATCAATAGTCATAGTCGGAGAGACTAAATCACTCCATTTAAGATCCATTTTTGAGTTCATAATATATAATGGAATAGCTTGGTTTAAAAAAATTTTTTTAATGAACCATAAGATTAAGACGTTTAAATTTTAATTAATGAAAACAAATAACAGAAAAGATAAATAAAAAATACGAGTAACGTCTAGCCTCCATTGATATTAAACAGACAGAATTGATTTGGTTACTATGAGAATAAATCTAAATCAATAATTTTTGATCATGAAGTTGAAGTAGAAGAAATTGATAAATTAATGGAGAAATATGAAGAATGGGAAGAGAAAGAAACTGATAGGAAAAAAGAATGATTAATCTTGATTATTTCTATTTTTGAGGATTAGCTTGGTAAGAAGGTCAAAAATTTTGTGAATATTTTCCCCTGTTTTTGAGCTACATTCAATAAATCCATCAGCATTCTTTGTTAATGCTAAATTCATCGCTTTTTTAGTGGATACTTCCTTGAAATGAACTAAATCTGTCTTAGAGCCCACAAAAACGATTGGTAATTTATAATTGATCTCTTTCTCAATGATCTCAAACCAATCATCAACATGAGCAAGCGAACCATAATTTGTGATGTCATACATAAAAATAGCACCATTAGCACCTCTAATATATGATGGAAACAGAAATCTAAACCGTTCTTCTCCAGCAAAATCCCAAATCTGAAGCTTGATCATTTCTTCATCAATTTCAAGAGCTTTCAAGTGGAAATCTACACCAAGAGTCATAGTGATATCTTCTTTAAATAAATTCGTTAAAAATCTATGAGTTAGCGTTGTTTTGCCAGTTTGACTGTCTCCAAAGATTACTATCTTGAATGTAGAAGTATATGACAACCCAAATACCTGATAATTATGAATATTGTACCCAGTTCTCTAGGTTTTAATCTGGGGTTAAATATAAATATAATTTTAGTCTTTAAAAATTTTACATTAAATTCTAATTTCTAAAATTTTCCAACGATTTTAATTTTAATTCTATAATTGTTTATATTTTATTCCATTTGGAAAAGCTTTCTTAGTAAGAATTTCGCTCCTTCTTTATCTAAAGGTTCATTACTGTTACCACATTTGGGACTTAAACAGCAGCAGGGACACCCATTAGGATTCTTACAGCTACAAGAATTAATTAAAGAATAAGTTATTTCTAATAATTGATTTAAATTGTTATACAACGTTTCTGATATACCGATACCTCCTCTATAAGCATCATAAATATAGATGATGGGTTGCTGCTTTACAGGATCAAAATCGATTGAAACCCCACCTAAATCCCATCGAGAAATTTGAGCTAGCGCCGGTGCTACGGCAATCACTGCATGTTCTATGGCGTGAATGGTTCCACCAAGATCATATCCTTTTAATTCTAATTCTTTTTGATATTCAAATGGAATCAGGAACCAGAGTGCTTGACTCTCAAACTCTACAAGAGGTATATCTTCTAATGGATGTCTAGAACGTATATCTTGAGTTACTGTATCAATAACTTTATAGGAGTAATATTCATGTTCTACTTTTACATTTCCAAAAAAAGATTCGATATCGTTATTTGGGCCTATCTTGCTTTCTGAAATTACTTCAAGAGGTTTGATATCTGTATGTTTTAAGGATTGAGTATAAAAATCGACATTTGCTCTTTTTAAATATACTAGCTTCTCATTTAAATCGAGTTCTTCTACTAAAAAAGTTTCTGCTTCATATAAATAAACAGCTCCCTCGTGTAGGTCACGGAAAACGAAACTTTCATCCTCAACAGTTAAAAATTCATTACCTAATTCAGTTCTTAGCAGGACCTTATAACTTCGATTTGAAAGATCATTTAATCCATACTTCTCATTAGGAAAAAAATCACTACTCCAATAATATTTATCTCCTCGTTTCATTAGTAAGGATTCTGAAATTAATTCCTCTAAATATTCAATAAACACCTCTCTTTTTTGAATTCCAAATTTTTTGAAATCTTCAATACTTAGAGGAAGCTCCTTAGACCCACAGCAAATATGGTTTTTAACTATATATTTGTTTTTCAAGGTGATAAGAACTTTCTCTTGAGAGGGTCCAAATAGTTTATCCGGATTGTGAACATAGAACAAATCTAGAGGATTTTGCATTGGTATAAAAGTTGATATCGAGAGATCAATACCCCTCCCAGAACGACCAATTTGCTGTCGAAAACTTGAAATTGTACCTGGAAATCCGGAACTTATAGTTGCGTCTAAAGAACCAATATCGATACCTAATTCGAGTGCATTAGTAGAGCTAATTCCTAAAATATTTTTATTTTTGAAGTTCTGTTCAATTTCTCTTCTTTTTTTTTTACTAATTCCAGCGCGATAACTGAAAATTTTATTTTTTAGAGATGGTACTGAATTTCTTGTCCAAATGGCCTGAAGTTCTGCCATTTTTCTAGAAAGAGTAAAAGTTAGTGTTTGAATTCCTTTTTTCAAATGACTAACAAATAAATTTTTCGTTTCTTGATGAGCTGAACGATATTTATTAGAAATATCATCATAAGGTAAATCCCATAAAATCACTTTTTTAGTGCCTGAAGGAGAAGAATCCTTATCAACCAGAAAAAACTCTTCACCTACTAATTTTTCGGCGAATTCTTTAGGATTGTGAATTGTTGCACTTGATAATATCCATACAGGCTTTACATTATACTTTTCAAGCATTCTTTTTAACCGTCTTATTAGAAGGGCAAAATTAGAGCCAAAAATACCTCTATATATATGTATTTCATCTAATATGATATATTTTAGATTTTTACAAATTCGAATCCATTTTTGCTTGAACCAAGGTAAATAATAATGTAACCCATACGGATTTGTAATTATAATATTCGCATTAGCTAAAATCTGCCTTTTTTCGTTTGGTTCTACATCTCCATCGTACACTCCAATCCTGTTTTGTTTAATATTTGTATCTTCAAGCAATTTTGATAAAACTGTAAATTGATCACGTGCTAATGCCTTAGTTGGAAATAAATAAAGAGCTGTAGTTTTAGGATCCTCCAATATTGATTGTAGAACTGGTAAATTGTAACAAAGAGATTTTCCAGAAGCTGTAGAAGTAACTATAACAGTATTTTTACCTACAAGGATATTATTAATTGCTTTAACTTGATGTCTCCATAACCTGATAGTGTTATTATCTAGCCAATGTTGAAGTCTTTTTTTTAAGGGTCTATTTAATTCACCAAATTGTGCTTTAGTTTCAGGAATGGTTTCAATATGAACAATTTGGTCACTATAATAATCTTGAGATCTTAAAAAGCTCAAAAAATCTTCAAAATCTATCATAAACGCTTCAAGATTTATAATACACTATACCAAATAAAAATTTCAAAAGAGAGTTGAATTATTTATTTTTAATACAAATGTTCATGAAATTTTTAAATAAATTTATAGACAAAATCTATTTTATTCTTAGTATAACAATTTTTTTATGGTATAAAACCAAATTTTATAAATAAAATTCTATCTGGTTGGGAAATGTCTGATTCTGAATGGAGTAAAGTTAAATTTCAAAAGTTTATAAATGAATACGGGAAGGATCTAGTAATTGAGAATGCTCCAGTTATTTTATATTCAAAAAAGGATAAGGAACATGAAGCTTATAACTCCCTAATTGCATTCTTTTTTACAGCAGGTTTTATACTAATATATATTGCAGTATCATATTTTCTGGCATCCCTTTTTTTTAATTTAATCTTATTTATTGCTATTATACTTGTATGTGTGATTGTTGATGTTTT
Organism: Promethearchaeota archaeon; assembly: GCA_016839915.1. Taxonomy (GTDB): domain Archaea; phylum Asgardarchaeota; class Lokiarchaeia; order Sigyniarchaeales; family SOKP01; genus Loki-b32. Next base: position 7,346 of record JAEOTH010000107.1, on the reverse strand, counting down.
ATTAATCATAAATGTTATAAAATCCAATGTTTATATTAAACCTCTAGAATGTTGGGTTGAAATACATCAAAGTTCTGATTTTTTTTGTTTTACATATTATCCAATATTTACGGGGAAGTGTCATCCAAATGAAGCTATAAATGTAATTTTAAAACTATATCAAGAAAAAGCAATTAAAAATAGATTAGACATTACTCAAATTGAAGTATATCTAAAACTAGGTCAAGAGGATCATCAAATTAAGGAAAAATTAGGATTTTTCTTTCAATATGCGGAGGGGCGTCCTTTTAGAGACGATAACATAAATCGAGATGCTTGGAAATATTTTCCATTTGAACAATCTGGCATTGAGAATTATTTAGCTGTCGGAAATTGGGATCATCAATATGAATGGAGAAGTGATCTTGAATTTGATTTTGATAAATTGCATGAATACGCTCCATGGGTTATTCAGAGGTGGGATGAAGACAATTTGAAGCCGTTAACAGAAGAATACAAAAAAAATATTAACTGGAATTTAAACTATATTGAATCTACACCAAAGTTAAAACCATGGAAGGGAAATTTAGAAAATCAAGCCTTTAAGAATCCTAAGGCATATAAGGATTTGGAAATTGTTAAAGAGGCTGTGTCTAAGATTATTGGAAAGGATATAAAAATCGAAAAAATTAAGGATATTAAAGAGGAGTTAGCAACATTTAAATCCTACTTTAGGGATTTAGGATCTTAAACATTTGCTTATTTCTCTTATAGATTTTTCTATACTCATCAAATAATAGGGTGTATTTTTTTCCATTTTCTTTATTAGGTGTAAAAACATCTTTTACTTTAATCAAAGGAATAGCAGCTGAAAAGTCATCTAAAATTCCTAGACCAACCATTGCAATTACTGCAGAACCCTTAGCAGCAGCTAATTCAGGATTTTCCATCTGAATAATCTTTCGTTCAAGCACATCTGCCAGAATTTGACACCATATATTTGATTTTGCTCCGCCCCCGATAAAATTAATCTCATCTGATTTGCCCACTAATCTTTCAATGTATTTTAAAGCCCATTTTATATTATAGGCAACACCCTCATAGACCGCCCTTAAAATATCTTCTCTTGTATGTTCAAGACTTAAATTATAGAAACCTCCTCGAACATTGGGGTCATTAATAGGACTTCTTTCTCCGAACATCCATGGCGTGAAGATTAAATTTTTAGATCCAACTTCAACTCTTTCTATTAGCGAATCTAAATACGAGTATAATTCATTAGATCTTCCTTTATATTCTTCAAGTTCACTTTTAAACATTTGTTGTACAATCCAATCTAAACATGTCGCACCTGTTTCTTGTTTTGAAATACATAGATAATTTTCCTGAGCAGAACTTATGCAACCAGTGTAATGAGAGAGATCTTTTACTCTTTTAGATGTGTGAGCTGCTACCCAATCTGCTGTTCCTAGACATCCTATTAATTTATTATTGAAAATTCCACCTGAACCTAATGCAGCAGAAGTCAAATCACCAGAGCTTACAAAAATAGGAAGTCCCATTTTCAAGTTTAGTTCTTTAGAAGCTTCAATTGTTAATTCACCTGCGATTTCAGTAGATTTTTTTATTTCTGGTAGTTTTTCTTTATCTATTTTAAATTTATTTAAAATTTTGTCAGACCATTCAAATTTACCAGGACTACTATCCATCATCCAAGAAGTATTCCCTAAATCCCTTGAGGTTACGGCATTTTTAGTGCATTTGTAAATAATATAATCTTTCACGCTTAGAAATTTATATGTTTTTTCATAAATTTCTGGTTGATTTTCTTTCATCCATAAAATGTGAGAAATAGGATCCTTACCATTAAATCCAGGAGCACCTCCTGTGATTTTCAGAAACATTAAAATGGTTTTTAATCCATAGCCAGAGATTTTTATTATACCTTTCGAAAATCTTTGAGTTATTGGAGCTGCTCGCGTGTCTAACCAGCTAATACAGTTCATTATTGATGAGCCCTCATAATCTATTGGCAAAGTACAGTTCATTTGACAATCAACTGATAATGCTACAATTTCATTGGAATCAATTTTACTTTGTTGGATTAGGATATTAGTGGCCTTTTTTACTGCATTCCAATAATCATCTGCATTTTGTTCCGCACATCCTGATTTTGGATAATATAAAGGATATTCTAACTTTATTTGAGACACTGCATCTAACTCTAAATTAAATAGCACCGCTTTATTTCCAGATGTTCCTAAATCATGAGTTAATATGTAATTTCCTTCCAAAAATATCACATATTTTTTATTTGGTTATTTGTATTTTGTTTAAATTATTATTAAATTTAAAAAAAACTAATATGATTTTATTACAAATTGTTAGATCATCGTTTTTAGTTTAATATATAGATGTTGATAACTATATTAGTTACAATTACATTATAAATACTTATAAAAAGCAATTCTTAATTATTAAGAATTATAAATAATTTCATTATAATAAAAAAAGTGGTCAGTTCAAAAATGGAATCTTTGAAAAGTATTTCTAGCCTTGAAATTCCGACAAATAAGATATTCTATGATAAAAAAACTAGTGTTTTTTCTGCAGAAATTTTAGGTTTCATGTTTGTCGGGACTTATAAGAAATCAACAAGGATTAGTAAGATATTAGATGATATTTTTGCATCTTTAAAAGAAATTCAAATAAACCGCATAGATATGCATTTTATCGATTTTGTTACTAATACTTCAATTCCTGAGACTATAAAATTAAAGCATTTAAAATTGTTAAAGAAGAAGAAGAAACCTGAAAAAAAAGAGGAAAAACCAAAAGTTAAACGCGAATTTAAGAAAGCAGATAAAGAAGAAGTATATGAAATTGAAGAAGAAGCTTTTGATGAAGATGTCGATATTTTATCCTCTCTCGCAGAGGATGTAGGCTATAGCGAAGATGATGCAAAATATAAAGAGGAAGTCTATGGAGAAGAGAAACTATTGAAAAGGGATGATATGGAAAGGGAAGAATCTCGTAGGGTGAGAGAAGCTCCAAAAGCTAAAAAAAAAACACGAGCTTTTGAATCACTACCACCCCCACCTCCTCCTGGAGCTGGCGCTCCACCAGCAAGGGCTCCAGCACCTGCAACCACTCCCTCTCCACCTTCAGATGCACTAACGGGTCCCGATGCTCCTCCACCAAAACCAACACCTGAACCCTCTATTGTAGCCCCTGAAGAACCTCAACCAACAGTGTATGAAATTAATATGGGCCTTCAATATTATTCGGTTATGATGGAACAAAGAAGTTATTTGTTTTATGTTTATTTTTCCCATAAAGAATTGAAGATTGTAGATGAAGAAGGAAAAACCATCTATGAAACAACATTCAAAATAGTAACAACTAAAAAAGAACCTCCAATTTTAGATCTTAAAATTGAAGGAGAAGGATTTGAAGTACATCCTATATTTGGAAAAGTAGAAGTAAAAAAGGATGCAGTAAATCCACCAGTAATGATTTTTTCTATCATGCCACTAAAGTCTAAAAAAGAGAAAAAGAAGAAAAAAGAAAGCGAGAGAAGATATCTAAATGTGTATATAGAATTTGAGGATAAAGTGATCAGTCATACAATCTTATCAATAATTGTGCAACCAAAATATTTCAGACTCAATCTTGGACCAATTCATCTGAATCTTAGCAAAAGAACTGCAACAATAATATCTTTTATCTCGATTTTGATAGCTGGATTTTCTCTAGTTTGGACGTTATTCTCTTGGGACCCTACATCTAGTTTCATAGATATTTTAAGTGGATTTGCCCCTGGTTTAGGTTCAATTGTATTTATTGTAATTTTTTTAATAACATTGCTAAAGGAGGGAATTTATCCACTTAAAGAGAAAATAAGTGCTTTTTTAAACTTCGATCAAGCTGGAGTTCTAATAAAATAAACAATTATATTTATTATTCCTTATTTTTTCATTTTTTAGAAATATGATTTTATTTCGTCCCAAAATTTCTGTTTTAGCTTACTTATTTGTTTTTGTTTTAGTTTAATGAAGTATAATTGTCTTTTTGCTATAACAGGATGATTTTTGATTTTTAAAGATCTAATTAATCCTGCTGATTCTGCTTTGTCAGCCATTTTTTCGCTCATTATACTAATATAATTAGATTCACTAACAGTAGAAATTATTGAATCATTATCATTAAATTCCAGTTCAATATTTAAATCTTTATAATCTGGAAACTGTTGTTTAAAAGTATATCTCATTCCAGAACCTTTTTCTCTCAAGACAAAAGGATAATTTTTAAGTTCATCAAGATGTACTATATTATCTTTATTTTTTATTAATTCATGGTTAGGTGAACAAATAAATTTAAATTCATCTTCTCCTAATTTAATGTGATCAAAATCTCTTTCATTCTCATTCATAAAACTCCCAATTCCGGCGAAATCTACTTTTCCAGTTTTTAAATTTTCAATCGATTTTTGAGAATTGTTAATAATTATTTTGAAATTGATATTTGGGTTATTATTTCTGAAAGCAGCAATATATCGAGGGAGTATGTGAGATCCAGGAATTGTCGAAGCAGAGATAATAATATTTTCTTCAATTTGCTTTTTTAATTTTAAGATTTCTATTTTACTACTATCATATAAATCTACAATTCGTTTAGCGTTTTCCAGCAAAAGCTTTCCAGCCCTAGTTAATTCAAATTTCTTTGTGGTTCGATTGATTAAAATTTCACCAAAATCTTTTTCTAACTGAGATAATTGATGAGATAATGTACTTTGTGAGATTAGAAGCTCTTTTGCTAATTTTGAGAAACTTTTATATTGGCTTAATTTAATATAGTTTCTTAAATATTCGATATTCATATTTTAAAAACACTTGAAATATTTCACAATCTATTTAAAACACTAGATAATTTATCCTTTTCCATTTATCGATTTTTTTAATAAATTAATACGAAAAAATTATTAAATAATCAAATTCTTTTGTAATTACTAATTATAAATCGTTTTTAAGCTAAAAGAAAATAATTCAGATTAAAAATGACAGAAAAAAGGAAGACATTTACAATTGTTATTGGTGATGGTGCTTATACCAGTGAACGTCCTTACACAATGTTAAGATTTGCCTATACTGCATTATTAGAAGATCATAAAGTAAATATATTTTTAGTAGAGGATGGCATTTTTGTAGGAAAGAAAAATCAAAATCCAACCACATATGATAATATAGGAAAATGGATGACCGATGTCATTTCTGAAGGAGCAAATGTGAAAGCCTGTGGTGTATGTATGAAAGCACGTGGATTATCTGAAGATGAATTAATAGATGGAATTGAAAAAACTTCTATGAATGGATTTGTTGAAATGTGCGAAGAAGCAGATAATGTATTATTTAGTTAATTTTAAGGATGGGATTAAAAAATGAGTGGCTCATATAAATTAGATTGTTCCGGTCTTGTTTGTCCTATGCCTGTAGCGAAGACTAAGAGACAACTACTTGAGATGAATAGTGGAGATATATTGGAAGTTACTGGTGATTATGCAGAAGCAGGCCAAAATATCAAACGCTATTTAAATAGAATTGAAGATAAAGTTCTGGAATTCAAAGCTGAAGGAGAAAATTTTTATTTAAAGATTGAGAAAGCATAAAACTTATTAAAACAAGCTCTTTTTATCTTTTTTTTATAGAAAATCACATTATAAAAGATTTTGCTAATTAGAGATAACAAATTTGAAAAAAAATATGATTAACATTGCGAAATATTCTGATTTTGAAGGTTTTGCAGGTGAAATAGTAAATATTATTGGAAAAATCGCAAAAGAGATATGGCAACATCTTACTGTATTTTTTGATTCACATCCATATTTGAATTATTTCAATTTGAATGATGGTTATCAGATTGTCATATATAGCAAAGATTCCATTTCATGTGAAGGAACTCTTGAAATCAATGGTAAATTGATAAAGACCGAAGGTAGACGTAAAAATCCGAGATCCAAAATAAATGATGAATATTTCGAGTATCAATTACTTGTTGATTCTTGGAAGTGTTTAGAAAGTGGGTAAAGTGTTTTTATTATTCAAAATTGATATTTTTCGATGTTTCTTTTTTATCAAATATTTTAAATAAAGAGAATATATTACAAATGTTAGAATCGCGAAGATTAGGCCAATGAATAATATGAGATTAATAATATCAGAGGAATTAAATATATAATATGTGTAAAATACTCTATAAAAGACAATCGCGCTAAAGATTATAATAGATGATATAAGCTCTCCCTTAATTCTTGAATAATGCCTTTTATAGATCTTTTTCAGGACTGAATCCTGAAACTCATCATTTATTTGACAATCTTTAAAAGTAATATTATTAATTTTATATTGAGTAGTGAAATCAATGATAATACTGTCTCTAAAATAAATTCTATTTGCCCTTGAAATATCTAAGTTAGAAATGTAGCTTGAATCGATGCCAAATCTCTCACATCTGCTTAAAACTAGCTTTCTAACGGCGCAATTTTTCAATATTATATTTTGGCATCCTTCGAATTGAGCATGATCAAAATTACAATTTATAAAAGAAATACACAATGATGTCCTAGTAATTAAAATTGAATGTCCGAGTATGTTAGCATTTTCAATAATAAAAGGATCAAGTTCAGTTCCTTTTCCTTTCCAAATTTGATCATGTGCTAAACATTCTAATCTTTGTTCTGAATATGATAACATTTCTTCGAATCTCCCTTCAGCCAGTTTCTCCACAAATATCACTGTATGTATAATATAAAGATTCTACTTACTTTACTATCACAAATTAAAATTTAAGTCTACTCATTAGGAAATTGTGATTTTCCTATATTGAGAATATTTAGAATATTATGAAATTTATTTCCAGAAAGAAAAAAAAAGTTATTTATTGAAAAGGTTCCAACTACTTCCCTAAGTCATGGAATACTGTATAATTAAGAAATTAAATATAAAATTGATAATACGATTTTCTGCTTAATTTTATATTAAGTATAATCTTGATAGATAATATTGAAAGAATATGTTTATATCAAATAACATATAAATTAAGGTGTTATTATATGCCAATAATTCATGTAAATATGTGGAAAGGAATTTCCGAAGAGAGTGTTAAGCAAATAATATCAGGAATAACTAAAGTTTTTGTCGATATGGATATTCCAGCTCAAGCAGTACATATTATTATCCATGAAGTCCCAAAGACTCATTGGGGTATAGAAGGTAAACCAGCTACAGAAGCTCGTCCAGATGTAGAACCTCCTTAATAAAAACTAAAATATAAATAATGTAAAATAAAAAAAAAAATTATCTTTTCAAATT
>JAEOTH010000106.1 GCA_016839915.1 Promethearchaeota archaeon | reverse complement strand
GTTTGTCCAAAGGATAATATAAATATCCCTATATTAATCATTAATTTGAGAAATGAAAGCTTCAAAAAGGGTTATGGTCCACGCTATAATGACTTACGAAAATATGTTGAGATGTCTGAAAGATTTTTGACTAATGGGACTGTTTTGGAAGATCCTCTTGAAGGTGGTTTACCACCAGAACGTATAAATGAATTAAATGAAATATGTAATTTTGCTAGAATAAAATATGTATTTAAAGCAAGTAAAAATAAAGAAAAAAAGAAAAAAAAATCATAAGAACCTTCAAACCAATGGAAGCAGTTAACCTGGTATTAAAATTAGATGAAATAGAAAGAGACTATCCAGAAAATCCTTTAGAATATTTTAAAGGTAAAAAGTTATGTCTTTTTAAGGCTTGCTTGGAAAAATATTTTCCCGGAGTCAGATGGGGGTTTCAGGACCTTCTAGAAGAACTTCAATTAAACGTAACTAGTTGCGTTAATCAATCATGCTGCTCTGGTACGTTTTTCCAAAGAAATTTAATTACAAGAGCACAATTTACCGCTATTAATGAGAGGAATTTAAGTGAAATGAATCAGATAGCCGATATAGTGTTCTTTAGCTGTAATGGTTGTTATAATAGTCTTTTAAGAGGACGTGAATTTCTAAAAATCCCTGAAGTAAAAAAAAAAACAAACGAAATCTTAAATAGTTTAAAACAGAAAGGAGTAGGGGTTAATTATCCTAATAAATATGAAATTTTAGAAGACTTTAATCTCAAATTAGTTCATGATTTAGATTTCTTGTATTTAATTCGAAATGATGTTGTTAATGCTTTAAAATTTGATTTGAAAGATCTAAAAGTAGCTATTCATTATGGATGCCATTATTTAAATCTGTCAAGAGATAAAACCAATGTTGAAACATATTTAAAAGATAAAACTAAGCTAGATGAATTAGTCACCCTTTTTGGTGGCATTCCAGTCGATTATCAAGAAAAAGAAAGCTGTTGTGGATGGGGTGCATCACAAGTATTAATCCACCCTAAAGAAGCACTTAAAATAACTTTTAATAAATTAAAAAGCGCTGAGTCTGTTGGTGCTGATTTTATTTTGATGCCATGCCCAACGTGTTTATATACTTTAAGTAAACCTGAATATAGAGAGAAAATGAATAAATGGTTTGGAAAAAAGTTGGATATTCCCACAATCCATTTGAATGAATTAATAGCAATACTTAGAGGTTGTGAAGAAGAGCGTTGTATTACGCTCCGACGGAAATCTCCTAGATTAGATGAAATTTTTGAAATAATAACAAAACAATAATCCTTCTTCCATTAATTATAAGGCTTTTGAACATTAGATAAATTTCTCTGCTTCATTGGTTTCAATTCATTTTCTAAAGGTAATGTTTCAGCGGGAGGATTAAGGAAAAATTTGCCTTTCTGGATCCATTCTTTAAGAGTCTCCGCAATTTTCCTTGATTTAGATAATGAAGATAAGGAAGCACATTTTATTATTTTACCTTTTAATTCGATAGTTCCGCTTTTCAATTCTTTATAAGATATTTTTTTAAGAACTGGCCTGTCCCTTCTTGGTATTCCATAATCTATAACATCAGTTAATATTTCTTCATCATTAATAGCTGTTTTTTTAGCTAAGCCTTCATTTAAAATTGGAATTGGGATTCCAACCCCTACCAACATTGAAGTACCATACTTTTCATAGCTGACACCACGTAGAAATTCTGGAGTCATTTGTTTCAAATTTCCTTTAACAAATAGTGTCCCCATTCTATTTCTAGGGCAATGTTGAGTTCCTTCTCCAATCACATATCCTATACCTCCACCTAGAAAGATTCTAGTTCCTATTCCTATTGTCTCATAATCAGGATCATTACTTAAAGGATTTAAGGAACCCACTCCAGCAAAATGAGCATTTCCAAAATGAGGTAATAATTTTCCCATGTAAGTGAATAATGTTTTATCAGAACTATTTACAGCACAAATATATCTCTGATAAGCATTCCTGGGATTACAAAGAATAGCCTGATTGATATCAGAAAGCGTAATTTCAGTATTGATTTCAGCTAATGGATAACAATCTGTAGTGTAAGAATTTCCTTTTAGCCTTATTGGCTTATTAGAAACAAGATCTTCAATAACATGCCCCCCACCATATTCGAATGGATGTATATCAGACATTTTTGTACATCCGATATAGCAATCAACTGCAGCATTCCCATGATATGCCTGGACGTTATTAAGCCAAAGTTGTTCAAATTTTATAGGTGGATCAGATTGTCCGAAATTCAAGAACGCTCCACTAGAACACATAGGCCCAAAAGTTCCTGTGGTAACTATATCAATTTCTTCAGCAGCTACCTTGATCCCCTTATCTGCTATAAATTCTATCATTTCTTCCGCTGTGATTACCATAGCATTGCCATTCTTTATTTTTTCATTTATCTCATCATAAGTTTTAGGCAATTAATCACCAGAAAGTTATTTACTCCTATTGATTTATAATTATAAATATGCAAATTTAATAATATTTAATGACCCAAATATACACTATATGCATAAAATATGCATAACAACCATACACCAATGCGAATTAAAAGCAAAAATGACAGTTTAGAATGATTTAAATTTTTAATATGTTTTCAACAATTACAATACTTAGAAGATGAAAGATTTGACAAAGAAAAGCCCTAAGAAGACCTTATCAAATCGGAAATTAATTGCAATAGTATTACTCATTCTTACCACTGTTCTCTGGGGTACGTCATTTATTATCACTAAGAATTTAACCCAAGATGTCCCAATATTTTTTTATCTTGGCCTTAGATTCTTGATCGCTTTTTTTGGATTTATTCCTTTTTTTCCACATTTAAAGAACCTTAATAGAAAGATATTTGTGATGGGTCTTGTAACAGGGTTAATGTATTTTGGTG
>JAEOTH010000105.1 GCA_016839915.1 Promethearchaeota archaeon | reverse complement strand
TAACAGCTGTAGAGTACCAATTATTTATATTTGAGAATGAACTAGAGCGCGTTATGTCATAAACTAATAATATCCCATCAGCCCCATTAAAGTAGGGCCGATGTAGCATATAGAATTGTGGCTGTCCTGCAATATCCCATATCATAAGATTTACTGTGATATCCTTACCCATATCATCTTTAATGGTGACGGGCTCCTTAGTGATATTTACGCCAACCGTCGGAATATATTCATACGTAAATTTATCACCACAGAAGTTCGTTAAAAGGCTTGTTTTGCCAACAGCAGGGTCTCCAATTACAATTATCTTAAATATCATCTCTGTACGTTCATGAAACACTAAGTTTCCTTTATCTTTATCGTCTGTCATGATTATTCTAAAGTAGTAAATTGAAATTTTTCAGTTTTTAATTAATTAATTAATGAAATTCGAATATAAAAATTTTAATTATTATTCTCCAAGTGGAATTCGTTTTTTAATTTCAAATATTGAATTCTTACTTTTTTCACGAGAGATAAAAATTATCTCATTTAAGAGAAATTTAATTTCTACCCAATTCTCTTGAAGATTCTCAATGGTTACTAAAAGGTTTTTTTTACCTTGAATTTGACCAACACTCAAATGTGGTCTGAATCCCTTTTTGTATGTGTTTACATCGTCACAATCTGAGACTATTTTAAGAATTTTTGTCTGAAGATCTTTAATTAAATCAACAGGTTCTGGGTTGATCCATAATGTATATCTTTGTTTTCCATGGCTAAAATAATTAATTTGTCTCAAATGGATTTCAAAAGGATTAATTGATTTACACTGAGCTAAAAAATCATTTTCAAGTATGGAATATTCATTTTCAGGTCTAAATGGGTAAAGTAATGTTATATGGGGCATCCATCTATCAATTTGACGATCATAGATCTCGCGTATTTCTTGAATTGGCGCCCACTTGTTCTGCGGGGGAATAATAACAACAGCAGATGTATAAACTTTGGTCATGGTTTAATTTTAACGTATTCACTTAGAATTAATATAGTTTTATTTTAGAATGTTTTTAGAATTGATTTACCTGATTTTGAAGAATTTTTTATATCAAGATTAATTCAATTTTGTTATCAGAAATAAAATCAAGAAATCTAAAAAATATGACGTTTAAAGATAGAATGTGGTTTTTTTCCCTAATTGCTGGCATTCTCGCGTTTACATCAGTATTTGCTCCTGCGTGGGGTGTAATAGTACCATCATATTCCTTTTTTGTATGGTTTTGGAATTTGGAAGTATCTACAGATATGGGGATTAGCTTTTTAGGAGATGCTTTTATTACTTATGGAACAATAACTACAATCATGCTTTTGGTAGGTGCTTTTCTTTTGGTTCTTACATCTGTTTTATATAAGCGACATAACAAAAGGGTGAAATATATTTGGATGATATCAGGAATAATAATTATTTTAGCATCAATTATTTATGTTGTTGGGCTTGAAATTGAATATCCCGGGTTATTAGCAGATGAAAACCATAGTACTGCTCTTATTGGCCCATTAGTTTCAGGGACTATAGCAATTATCTCAGAATTGGTTTTTTTACGCTTAGATCGAAAGCAAAAATAAGATAACTCATCTTATGAAAATAACTTTCATTTTTGTATTTTCAAAAATAGGGAGTATCGCGATCAATTCAGATTTGGTTTTCCTAATGCTTAATAGGAAATAAAAGGGAAAAAACTTATTTTCAACAAAATCAAAAAATAATAAAATAGGTTCCACTCACGCTTCCCCATAAAAACACTATTAATAATCCAAATAAATAAGTTATCATATTCGCAATAAAACTATAAAGAAATAGGTGCGGTTTTGAATTAGATTCACCTAAATGATTAAAATTTCTACTTTTTTTAAAGCTAAGCGTTATTAAAAGCCATTCAGAGGCAATCACAACTAATTCAATTAACAAAATTATATAGTTAAGATAATTTGGAAGTGTTATCAATGCAAAAAAATATATGAAAAGTTGTGTAGTTGGATATGTTATGACATTTACTGTGAAAATAATTTTAAGAATTGGTGATTTGTTTTCCCTTGCTTTATGAATCATAGAGAATCCAATTCCATATTCGCATAACACAGTTCCAAAAAAGCCAAAAATACAAATAATGAGATACGCAACCGACATAGATTGAGGTGATGGAGTAACTGGATTAGCCTTTATCATAGGGATGGGTAGAAACAGAACTAAGGTTATACTAATATAAAATGCAATTTTTGTAGCATATTTCATAATAACACTATGTATATTATTTCGACCAATTAATATTATATATTACAATCATTTATTTAATCTTATCATAATCCATTTAGTTAATTCAGAATAATGAGAATTCAAAAATACTTTCTAATTATTATTCTTCTGATAATATCCCCTTTGGTATTTCCAGAGTCATTAATTGAAGTTTCTTTAGATCCGCTTAATAATATGAATTTATCTAGACCTTTAAATGGATCTTCTTCTTGGATTATAAATTGGGATAATTATTCATGGACAATTAAAGCTGTTGTTTCTGATCCTTCAGAAAATATTTATTGTGCTGGTATAGTAGATCCTAATCCACCAGAATATTATGGTCCACCAGAAGTAAATTCTATTTTTATTTCGAAGTTTAATAGTTCTGGTATTGAAGAATGGACCTTAGAATTTGATTATAACTATCCTTCTTTAGGCCTTGTAATTGGTTCTGATAACAATATTTATACTTTTTGGGAAATTAATTATGGAGAGTCCCTATTACTGAAAGTGGATAGTTCAGGAAATTTACTCTGGAATTTTACTTTCAGGGGTGTTTTATATGACTTTCGTGTGGATATTTATAAAAATCTTTATTTTTGGGAATATGATGTGTTTGATAATATTCTTGGACTAATTAAACTAAATGAATCTGGTGATATGCAATATAATTATACATTTTCAGTTAACTATTTATTATGTGTAAGAGTAGATGAGTTAAATAACACATTCTTTGCCTCTTATACACATCCTTATATAAATCTACATAAAGTTAATTCCTCAGGAGAATTAATTTTGGTTAAGCAATTTGATAAACCCCCCAATTTGGGTTACTTTTTTTTTGATAATTGGGGTAATCTTTATTCTGTAGCAGTAGATAATTCATATTCTAATATTATTTTTAAATATAACCGTTCCGGTGATATTATGTTTAATGCAACATGGAAATCATTTAATCCTCTTGTCTATCAAAGTTTTTGGTCTCAGATAGATTTTGATACCTCAAGAAATGTTTATTGTTCAGGGGTGACACGTTACTATACTTTAATAGAACGCTCAGAAATATTTTTAAATATATTTAATGAAAATGGAACCTTATTGGGAAGCTATCATTGGAGAAAATATCATGATACTTCTTTAGGGTCCCTACATATTGATCACCAAAACAATCTTTATCTTTCTGGATACTCTGAAAAGGGTCGATTTCTAGTAAAAAATCCTGTCCTAGAGGATTATTCAATAAGTATTTTCCATTTTTATATTGATGAAGAAGCTCTTTCCACACTTGTTACAGTTTCCATAATCTTCGGGGTGTGGAGTTTATTAGGAATCTCACTCTATATTTACTTTTTTAAAAAAAAGACATCCTAACAAATAAAGATTAAAGAAAAGAAAGCAAATTATATGAAAACATTTCCTTACATATGTGATAACTGTAGAAAAAGAGCTTATACTTTTCAAGAATATTGTGAAAATTGTGGAGCTAAAAACACAATTAGGGAAGCTATAACAAATGATTATGAAACTACATAAACTATAAAATTAAACTTTTTATTTTAGAAATTTTTAAATTTATCATGAAGATAAAACATAGGCATTTTATACGGAAATCCGAACTGAAACCATTAAAAGACGAAATCTTAAAACAGTATGATGAAAAGTTTGTAGATCAGATATTTCCTAAGAAAAGCAATGTTGAAGTAATTGAAACGGAGGCAGGAGATACATTGTTCGCAATCAATAATGTATTAAAACTTTGGAAGTCTAAGGATGGATATATTCCAGTCCTAACTCTATTGTTAAATAAGCAGGTAGATTTAAAGACTATTGTAGTGGATTTTGGAGCGGTTCGTTATGTCACTAATGGTGCGGATATAATGCGACCAGGGATAACCAAAATAGATCCTCAAATAAAAAAAGGAGATATTGTAACAATTGTAGAAGAAACTAAGAGTAGAGCTTTGGCTTTAGGAAAAGCTCTGTTTGATGCTCCTGAAATGGAAGCAAAAAGTTCGGGAAAAGCAATTAAGAATCTTCATACTATACAAGATTCTGTTTGGGAATTTGAAAAGCAATTTAAGTAAATCTATACAAACAGAAGTAAAAAAATCTTAAAAATAAAGAGAAAGGTTTAAAAAAATTCTGCTTTCAAAATTGATCCAAGTAGAGTTTTTTCCGGTTCTGCTAATTCATTAATAGAGTGACTTTCTTTTTCATAAGAATCCAATAAAGCCCCACAATCTTTAAAATTGCTTAAATTAATAATAATTTTTAAACCCTCTTCTATTATTTGTGTATCCCTAAATTCATCTGAAGCGTTCATCAACTTTATTATTGAATAAGACTTCCATAACTCATTTCCATAGAATTGATTGCCCAAACACAGAAAATCATCGAAAATTTCCGTAAAAAACTCTACTTCTGAGATCAATTTTAGCTTATACCACCTCAACCCTTACGTGCTGAAAAATACACAATTCTCCCTTACAATTACACATATATATTATTCTGTTAATATATTTTAATCCAATCTTTTCAAACGTTTTCCGTACTATTAATACTAACATTTTTAAATGTACGACTTGGATCACATTATCAAATTTTTTCTCGAAATTGGTACTTTTTTATTTTTTTTTTTTCAATTTTGGAAACTTTGTTGCCAAACAACAAAATAGACAGAGATGTCAGAAGGCTTAAAAAGAAAAAATAAAGATTATTTACTTAGCATTCTTATTTATTCAACAGAAAAGACAAATGTTTCATAACACATCTCATGAATGAGTATGAAATTAACGAGTTCCTCACGCTGAAATTGGAAGAGAAAACAACCAATATTTATGTAAATGGAAGAAGGTTTGGTCTATGCAAATACTTACTACTCAATATTCCCGTCCAAAATATTGAATCTTATGAAAGTATTAATTCAATTGATGAAGCCGCTGATTTTTTAGGCTGGACAGTAGAAGGACAAGAGGGAGTCGAATACAATATTGATCCTGAAACTGAGTTTTTCGGCCATTGCTCGAATCTACAAGCTTGGTGGGAGCATGGTTATGATACGCGCTTGTTACATAGAAATCTCGCGTTTCCTTTGTTAAAAATTAAAAATTATTTTTGTATTAATTATTGATTTATATTTATCATTAGTTCGGCAAGTAGCTCAGATCGGGTTTTTCTTTTATCTTGTTTTCGTCTATACGCCATCGCGAATATTTAAATAATAGATTTATAACTAGATTTCGATTCGTATCATGCGTTCATAGAATAAGAAAAAACTTTTTTGAAAGTTGAAACAAATAAAAAAAATTATATTATTAAGAGTATCTATTATAATAATAAGACATAAATTAGATTAACCTCATGGTTATTAAGGATAGTATAAACGAAATTATCAGTCAAAAATTAGTAAAAATCGAGAAAATAGAGGATAAAAGCAAAAAGTTAAAATCGTTACGATCTTTAATTGAGAAGCATAAAAATTCTTCCCACTTAATAAAATATATTACAGTTATTTTAAAAATTATTAATTCTCTTGGCGAACTAGGTGGAATTATTAATATTAATTTCAAAATTGAAAAAATGGGAATATTATTTCAGTTAAAAAGCGCTCTTGCTGTTGAGGAACCGGATTTAATTTTAGTTACAGAACAATTTGAAGAGGAATATAGCGAAATCTTAACAATACTCATAAACCCGACAAAGTATTTTTATCATCATTGGTTAATCTTCGTCCGGAAATTAAGAGAATTTAATATATTTTATGAAAAATTTATAGAAATTTTATATTGCTTAAAAGAATTTAAATATGAGCATATTTTCAACATAATTTCAATTATGATCGATGAAATCGAGGATTTTAATTTAATTAAAGAAAACTTAACAAATTTTTTAAATTTCTTCAAATATAAAGACTTACCTAAAGAAAAAGGATTTTATAGTAAAAATGAATATCATAGATTGGAAAATGTTTATGTGAGAGAACGAGTAAATGCTTTTTCAAAACTGATCACTGAATTAAACAGATCTAGGCTGATTGATCAAAATTTTACTGAGATTTCAAATATAATAATAGCTTTAGTAGATGTTGAGAGCTTTTTGGTTTTATATGATTCAATCAAGGATAGAAAATTATTGAGGTCCTCGTTTAACGAAGTTCAAAATAAGATTTTTAAAAGCATCAGACTTTTAGAAAATAACGAGAGAATTGACTGCATTTGGCTTTTAATTGATTCAGCTAATAATGCTGATTTTATAAAAGAGTTTTTTATTGAGATTCTAAAAGAAATTGATAGAGTGAATGATAACAGGCATAATAATAATAGAATTAATTTGATATCAAAATTGATTGATTCTATTAAAAGGACTGACTTCCACAGCGTTAATTGTAATGAGATTTTATCTGTTCTTAAGAAATATGATACCTCATATAAGTTATTGGTTTTCTCAAAAATATATAAAAAAATTGAAAGTCAAGATTTGAGAAAAGAAATTATTACCAGCGTTTTAAACGAGATTACCATAATTGAAGATTCTGATGAAAAATTAGAATGGATTAGCGTACTGATCAAAAGGTTTAAAGGAACACATATATTGCAAGAATTTTTTTTTGACATAACAAATTGGCTGTTAGATATAGATTTAAAACCAATTGAAGAAAAGTATGGTTTTAATGTGGACTTCTTTAAGAGGTGTTATTATGAATTGATTGATGATATTAAAAATACAGAATTAATCAAAAAGAATTATTCGTCAATAGAGAAACTGGTTCAGACTCTACTCCAAAAATCTAGTAGTGATCGGTTAAGTTTTGAATTCTTACTGTATACTATTAAAGAAACTAGCTTAGTTAAGGAATTTATTGCTGACATCTTAGAATTTATTAAAAATGGTAAATATGCTGACAATAGGATTAGATTTTATGCATTTACTTCCATTTTCAAAATAATTAAAAAAACCGAACTGATAATCAAATATCAAATAATAATTGAAGATATTCTTCTAAATTTATTAGGTATATTTGAAATAGTAGAACAAATTGACGGTATAAAAAGCAAAATTGTTTATTCTAAGGAATTTATTGAAATTTTTTGCGCTATTGGTCTAAAAAAAAAGCACTTTCATTTTATTGAAGAGTTAATTCTACGCATATTAAGTAGTATAGAGGAATTTGTGTTGGTAACTACCGACCGAGATGTTGGCGGGCGGGGCCGTGGGCGCCTTAGTTTTTTGGGTTTCTTCTTTATGTCATGTATAATTTTTAAAGAAGAATTTGGAGAAGAAATATTTTATATACAACCTATGAATGGAAATATGAACCTTAAGGATAAACTTATTGATTTAATAAATAACGGGTTCATTGAAATGTATCTAATTTTTAATAATAATTTTTTCAAGAAAGAAGAACTTGAAGTACTTTTCTCAAAAAATGAGAAATCTATTATAGAGCATTTTGAGGTGGGAGAAGATCTATATAAATCCTATTTAAGCGAACAAGATTTATCAGATCTCTTTAAAAGAAATATTAGTAAAGAACTTATTAAAATTTTAAATGATAAAATTAAAGAATATCTACAATATAAGGAATGGAATGATGATAAGGATATAGTGTGGATAATTAGATCGCTTATGTGGTATCTTTCAGATGAGGAGATTCTTGACTTATTTTGTACTGATCTTTACATTCTTGATTACATGAATTACGATGAATATTATTTAGGTATAGACGATAATGTTTATGTTGATAAATTAAACGCAACGAAAATTTGTAAAGATTTTTCGTTATTATTAATACGTGGATTAAATATAAAAGATGAGACAGTTCGTAATAAGGCGGTAAGAATTATAGAAGAGTTAGGAGAAAGAGCTAATTACGCAATTCATTTTAAAAAAAATATGGTGTATAAAGATCAAATAATTGAAGCAATTTCAATAGCCCATAACATCCAAGAAGATTTTTTAAAAGAATTTGTTTTAACTATCGTTGGTGATCCAAAAGATTGCATGGATTACTTTATAGGATATTATGAAGAAGAAACAGAATTTAAACATTACAAGTATCGTGATTATAGGGAGGTGATAACAAGAATTAAAAAAGATTTAATTGCTAAGATTAATCGCACTTTTGATTCTAATATCACCCTCTTAGATTTTCTCACAAAATATCCTAAAATTAATGAATTAATTCTATATCTATCTAACAATGTTCTCCCTATTAATTTTGGAGAAATCTCAACTAAAGAAGAACTAATAGATATTGTTGATAACTTACTAGAAAGCAATGAATTCAAAACAAATAAATTCCCTTGTTATGAAAGGTATGACTATTCAATAAAAGAGATAATATCTAAAATTCCAGTTATCTTAAAGAGTTTTGATAAACTCCCGTATTACATGAAAAATGATATATTTTATGGTCTAATTGATGTGTGTGAAGATATTGAATTAATGGAGAAGTTTTTCTCTGTGTTCTTGGAGACTATAAATAATTATATTGTTTTTTCCGATTTTGTTGATTCAATTAGGAAATTTAAATTGCTGAATAAATATTCTTCACAAATTAAAACTCAATTAAAACACATTCTTACCATCCATCAATCTATTAGTTCTTTCAACTATGACGATTTTATTGCCTTACTTAAAGTAGTTAGAGAGATGGGATGGATAGAAGAATATTTCTTTACCTTATTCGAGATTATAGATAAATTACAGGACCGACCTTATAGGGATAAGTATAAAGCTGTATCTACCCTCCTTTTAATGGCAAAAAAAATGGGAAGGTTAGAGGAAATTTTTCCTGTGTTCTTGGAAATGATTGATAAACCATCCGAAAAAGAATATGATACGTTTTCCGGCCATCTCACACTCGCAAAAAGAATGGGATGGCTTGAAAGATGCTTTCTTGTTTTTTTGAAGAGAGTTTATAACTTTACCACAAGTCGCAGTAAAGCTCTCTCAGACTTACTTGAGATCACAATAGAAAAGGGATGGATAGAGCAAATTTTCCCAGCCTTCTTTGATACCTTAGATGATTTACCTCATTATCGAAAATATCTTGCGCTTTATGATTTGATCAAAATTCTAAAAGGCACTGAGCTATTTGAGCAATACTATGCTCGAATTAAAAGTCTCTCCCTTTCACTTGTGGAATGTATTGGTGAATTACCTGATAATCGCAAGCAGAATGCTTATTACAATTTGAATTTGGCCATCAAAGGCACTGATTTGGAAAACGAGCCTGTGTTTAAAAAATTGAAAGAGAATTAGATTAAAAATACATAGGATATCTTAAAAGGAGCAGTAGATGGAATATAACAATTTAAGATGTAAAGACTGTCTCTCTACAGATATTGTTGAGACAAGAGAGGGATGGGTATGTAGAGATTGTGGCAGAATCTTTAGTAATGCTAAAGAAAGCAAATCAGATCAACCATTCGCAACACAGTCATGGATAGCGTTTGCGGGATTTACAGTTATTATACTAGGAGTACTGCTATTTGGACACCAATTCTTTTATGACATCATAGGAGTCATAATCATTTGGATTTTAATAGGCATTTGGAGTATTGCTGTAATAGCTAATATATATGCCTATATCATTTACATAAGAAAGAAGAAAAATTATTTTCAATCTCAATAAATATGTTCTTAAGTATTATTTTTATATTTCTTTTTCTTATTTTTTCAATAAATCTATTTTTTTTTTTTAGAGTATTATACTATGAAGAAGAAAGAGAAGAAAGCGGGAGAGTCAGAAACAGGACTACCAGGGAGCTATTATAATTGGGGGCGTAAATTGAAGGAGGGCACATCAGTTGAGGAGAGTAAGAATTCGCTCGGAATGACAGAGAAGTCATTCAAAGACTATTTAAAAGCCTGGAAGAAGAAGTGGATGGATCCAGAGAAGGAGTGAAGGAGTATGTTCTTGAGTAGCAATTTTATTTTTTCTTTTTTTTTGGAAAGGTAAATTCAGAGTCTGATTTCAAGGAATATTCCTTTCCCCCGTGGTATCCCTTCTCAAAAAGCATTTATTTCACATTTTCATAGGTACAAGGAGATTTATTGAAATTATAAATTCAATTTGAGAAACAAGAAATTAAAACTCAAATAATATCTACATATTTATAATTAAGAAAAGAGATACAAGAAAGGGAAAAGAAGGTTAAGTTTACCTTAAATTCTTATTTTTCTTAATTCTATTTCTACTATAATTAATAATTATTATAATTGTACACACAATAAAGATCAAAGAATAATTTCCAAAAGGTATTTGAGGAGTTTGGAGAGAAATATTACCATACTTTAAATGATATCCAACTTGGTTTCCTAAACTCATTTTATATTCGGTTAATGTACCATTATTAGCAAAAGTATAAGCGAAATCAATACTTAATGTAAAATTTTTCATAGTGAGAGTATTTCCGTTAATTGAATAATCAGCAAACAACTGCCAGAAAGTTTGATTTAAATAATCGCCAACTAAATTCAAATTTAGTGGAGTAGGTATAAAAAATAGCCACCCCAGAAATGCAATTTCCAAGTCAAAATTTATGAAAAAATCCCAAGTTGACGCATTGAAAAACATTGCACTACCATTAAACGCTGGTTGCCATCTAAGAGGTGTATCAGATACACTGTATACTTCTATCGAATAATTAAGTATAGTGCCCTTGTAAGTAGAAGGTCCCTCAGTCCATGTTCCATTATAATTGTCTTCAATAATAACTCTAAATTTTGAACCATCGCTTAAAAATACTGCAGGATTACCTACGATAAGGGTCCACGTATGCTCTTCTCCTTCTTCGACGTTATACCTATAATTTATGCCTAGTGTGTTAGTTGTGGATGAAATTGAGATAAAAAAGATACAGGAAAACACGATTAATAATTTTTTGACAGATTTCAAATCTATTTCCTAGCTTTAAATTAAAATAATGATTAAATATAAGTTAAGTTATAAGTTGATAATAGGGTATCGCTTTTTAAATATACTTTAGTTTTACATCTTAGGTTGTTCTATAAAGTCATATTAAATCTTAATCGTAAAGTCATCCCAGGATTTAATTCCTTATATACTTTAATCAAAAACTCAATAATCCTTTTTTTATCAATTAGTTCATTGAATTGTCTAATTTTCATGATATTCACCCTATAGTAAAAAAAATACATGAATCAATTATTAAAGCTTTTATTCCTAATTTTTTTGATGTGAATAAATTCAATATATTTTAAATTAGACTTTATGTTAGATATCTTATGAATAATCAAGAATTCATATTATATGAACTAAAAGGGCGTATCGCAACAATAATACTAAACAGACCAGATAAAGCGAATTCGTGCAATATTGATATGTTAAGATTAATACACGAAAAGCTGATTGAGGCGGATAAAGATGAGAAAGTGAGATGTATTATAATAAGAAGTACTGGTGAAAAATTCTTTTCTGCTGGTTATGATCTTAAAGATATACAAGGCTCCCCTGAAAAAGCAGTTCAAATAACTGAATGGGGCAGAAAGGTCAATGAAACAATAGTTATGATGAAAAAACCAGTAATTACGCAAATTCAGGGTATAACAGTTGGTTTCGGTGTTTTAATGATGCTAGCTTCCGATTTAAGGATATTTGCAGATAGACCGAAAGAGGAGTTATATATAAGATTGCCCGAACTTGAGATTTCTGCTTTTCCACAGACTGGTGCAACTCTTCTTCCGTTACTAGCTTTTGGATTTAGTTATGCAAAGTATGCACTTTTTACTGCAGATAAAATAGGTCTTGAAGAATTAAAAAACATGAATTTTCCTACTAGGATTTTTCCTTTAGAACAACTTGAATCTGAAACACTTAATATTGCTAAAAAAATAGCAAAATATCAAAAGGAATTTACATTCTTTACTAAAACTATGTTAACGATTATGAATAAAGCCTACATAAAGTCATGCTTAGATTTAGAAGATGAGTGTGGGAAGGTTGCTTATGATCCAAAGAAATATACAATAAAGGAATTAGATGATTTTATTAAAGGCTTACATGAAAGATACCCATAATTTGAGATTTTATTTTAACCATTTTTTATTTAATTTTTAAGTATTAGTACTTCAATTACTCTCTTATCAAATAGGGCTTGTTCTTCGAGCATTGGCCAATGATTTTTCCAATTGAATTTTATTTCATTCAACCCCAAGTAAATTTTTTTTAGTAAATAGTTCTGAGTTTTTTACTTAATGATTTATAAGTTATTTCAGAAACTTAATTTCTTGTGTAATATAGAATTGAAGTTATATAATATCTGCGTGATATGTTCCTTGCATATTACACGATGTTATAATTGACTTGAATCTTATATTATGTGGAACTATATATCGATGGTCATAATGATATAACGAATAAACATATCTTGATGACCCATCATAAATAAAAAAAGAGGTTGTGTGTGATAGAATGAGTATGTATCGATCATATTTATTAAAAAATAATTTCTGGGCAAAAAAAGGGAATGAAAAATATCCTGAAGCAGAAAAAGTCTTCATAAAGCATGATTCAGAGGTGGGAGGAATTTACGCAATAATCCATAATGATACAAAAGGAGTTAAAATTGTAGCTGAAGGTAGAGAGTACTTTTTTAATAACTTTGATAAGCTTGATTCCTTTTTAACTCGTCTTCAGCAAAGAAAAGATGATTTCATGAAAATTCTTCGTAGGAAAAATATTTCACAGAAGTTAAGGATGTTAGATATTTAGATTTTTATTTAAATTCCATACTTTTTTAATTAGCACAGAGTAGTTCAAATTTAATTTGAAACGTATCACGATTTATAAATCGGTTGAAGTCCGGTTTGAAAATGTCTTAATCGTAAATCTGCACCTCTAGAGATTTTAACCTTAGGTATTTTTTCTTTATTCTGATAAAGTTCTTTTATAGCTGCTACAGTATAATCAACATGGGAGGTGTTATATACGTTTCTTGGCATTGCAAAACGGACTAAATTCAATATTCCCATCCTTTGTTCTTGTGTTTTCTTATCCCACTCAAAAGCAAATGGACCCAATTCTACGGCTCGTATACCATAGTGTTTTAAAAGTTCGATGGTAAATCCA
This sequence comes from Promethearchaeota archaeon, assembly GCA_016839915.1. GTDB lineage: Archaea > Asgardarchaeota > Lokiarchaeia > Sigyniarchaeales > SOKP01 > Loki-b32. The sequence continues at coordinate 4,542 of JAEOTH010000105.1, read as the reverse complement.
ACACCCCCGAAATCATCAATTTTCATATCTGTTCCTTTAAAAAATTTATCCATATTAAGGTAAACCGCATGACCACCTGCGGGAAGAATAACAGGAATACCATTCTGAGCAAGCTTTCTAGCAAATTCTCTTACTTGAGTTTTTCGTTCATTTAAATAAAGTTCCTTTACAACCTCATAAAGGCCTGCAGCCAGAGCCATTATATCTCTACCACTCATTCCACCATAAGAATCATTTCCGAAAGTTAATATTTGCTTCTCTTTCAATATAATTCCAATATCTTCCTTGATGGAAAACTTTTTATGAAATATCCCTTTATCCCTAAAGCATAAAAATCCTCCCATATTAGCTAGCCCATCTTTTTTGAAACTTATAGTAAAACCGTCCACATATGAAAACATCTCTTTAACGATACTAGGTATTGTATGATTTTGATATCCTGCTTCAAATTCTTTAATAAAATGAGCATTTTCAGCAAATCTACAAGCATCGAAAAATAAAGGAATATTATGTCTTTGTGCAACTTTATGAACTTCTTTAATATTTTTCATGGAGACAGGTTGTCCAGCTGCAGTATTATTTGTAATTGTAATATAGATTAATGGAATAGATTCGACACCCTTTTCTTGAATCAATTGTTCAAGGCCTTTGAGATCCATATTACCTTTAAAAGGATTTCTTTTATCCATTTCATCGTAAGGAAATTCTTCCATCAAGTTTGTTGAAAATAAATTTACTGCTATAATACCATTTGCAATAATATTAGCTTCAGTAGTATCAAAGTGTCCGTTATTTGGAATATAATAGGTAATATCTTTATTTTCCTTTAAGATGGGGGCGATTGTTGAAAATAATAAATGCTCCGCACATCGTCCTTGCGGAACAATGAAAGCATTAGGTCGAGTTAACTGATGAATTCCTCCATTCACAAATCCTCCATCATATGAAGTTATATAAAGCTCATCCATAAGTTTTTTTACATTGGTTTCACCAGAAAGGATTAGATTAATAGCTCTTTTTGGATTATCACCTCGCTCAAAGGTGTCTCTTATCGCTTCTAAAAGCACGTAATATCCCTTATTACGAGCATAAGATTCATCCCCGTGGAAAAGAGCAGCCCATTGGAAGTCTGTCATCGTTCCAGACCCAGAATCAGACAAAAAATCTATAAATATTAAGTCTGCTGGAAAGGAAAACATACTATATTCAGTTTTTTTGAGTGCATACTCACGCTGTTCTTTTGTAACCTGTTTGATATTCCTAACTACTAGTGGTTTATTTGCTGGAACTGATACTCCTAATTCCTCTTGTGATTTCAAAATCTTCTACCTAGAGTTAATATTATTTGAGTTTTTCAGCTTAACTTGATTTATAATTATAAATCCTTAAAAAACAATTTGTAAGTAAAATCTAAGAATGTGAGATTTGAAAATTTTAATTTTTATAATAAATTCATTATTTTACAGAAGATCTTTGGTAAAAATGAGTGAGTATCCTAATGATATCATATAAAGAAAAATGTTGCATATAAAAAATTATAAACCAAAATAATTTAATATTTCTTGTATTAAAATTATACAGATGTAATTCTAATTAAAGAATTAAACAAAAAAAAACATTATAAAAAATTGATGATAAATGGTTAGAACAAAAGAACAGTACATGAAAGATTTAGCCAAAATGAAATCCAATCTTTATTATAATGGTGAACAAATTGATCGATTAGATGATCGCCAATTAGCTTGTTTAAACACGATTGGAACTACCTTCGAGGTCTTCGATGATCCTGAATACAAAGAGTTAGTACAAGTAAAATCTCATCTTACCGGTGAAATTATTAATAGATTTACACATATTCATCATAGTACTGAAGATCTTCATAATAAGCAAGATATGACGCGTAAATTATGTCAAAAAGTTGGTGGATGCATTCAGCGATGCATGGGTTGCGACGCAGCAAATGCAATATACAATGTTTCATATGAGGCCGATAAACAAAATAATGGAGAATCTCATTACTATGAAAATTTTAAAAAATGGTTAATAAGATTTCAACAGGAAGATTTAGTCGCAGCTGGCGCTCAAACTGATGTAAAAGGTGATCGAATTAAACGTCCTGCTGATCAAGCAGATCCTGACATGTATGTTCATGTAGTGGAAAAGAAGAAAGATGGAATTATAGTTCGTGGTTGTAAGCTGCATATCTCAGAAGCTTCCGTTTCTGACGAACTGCTAGTTATCCCGACGAGAGCACTAAGACGAGAAGATAAAGATTATGCAGTTGCATTTGCGGTGCCTGGAGATTATGAGGGTGTTACTCAAGTGGTTACCATTCATAATTATCGTAATAGAGAACATTTTCCACGTGGTTTTCAACCAGGTGCCACGGATTCGTATATAATATTTGACGATGTATTCGTGCCCTGGGATAGAGTCTTTTTATGTGGTGAATACCAACATGGAGGTGCCCTTGCCTTATTATTTGGTCTCTTTCACCGGCATAGTTATTCAGGATGCAAACCAGCAATTGGTGATATTATGACGGGAACAGCTGCTTTGGCTGCGGAATATAACAATATTGCAAAAACTTCACATATAAGGCATAAATTGGCCGAATTAATCTTAGTTACAGAACTTGGCTATGCTGCGGGATACACCGCTTCTGATTTAGGTAAATCAGAAGTATACATGCCTGGTGTGGGCTTTATACCCTACGGTCCCGGAAGTTTTATTCCAAACTCAATTTACTGCAATGTTGGAAGATGTTTGACTGGAGAAAATGTATTCCGTGAAGCTGAGATAATAACGGATATTTCAGGTGGTATTCCAGCTACATTTCCACATGAAAATGATTTTGTTAATCCTAAATTGAAAGATAAACTCTATAAATATATTACTAGAAACCCAAAGATTGCACCTGAAAATGCCGCACAATTCTGGCGGTATGTTGGAGATATGATTTGTTCTGCAACCGGAGGAATCATTCTCTTTGGAAGCTACCATGGAGGTGGGAGCCCTGTTATGGAAGAAATAGCAATTACAACCCAATATGACATTGAAGCCCGAAAAACTATGGTAAAAAAAATTGCCGGAATTGACGATAAATTAAACAAAAAAAAGTTAGAGAACAATCAAACTAATTAACAGTTTCGAAAAAATAAGTTAAAACAAAATAATTATTTTTTCTTTTTTAAAAATAAGATTTTAAGAAGGTTTTTGAAATATTTTCTCTAAAGATGCAATTAAAGAAAAATTAATTGTATCTTACTAGTTTTACTTTATTGTTAAAAAATATGTTATTAGTTATTTTTTTCATTCAGCTTTTTATCTATTACTTCTCGCATGTAGCGAAAACCCGGAGTTAAATTTTCGTCTAATCTTGGAATTAGTTGCCTTAATGGAAACTTTAAACCTTGACCTGACCCTGTTTGGAATAAATTCTCCAATACATAGAAAATAAAGCTAGCAGGCATTCCAATTCCCAATTCGTGATCTTGAATTCCTGCAAATGACCGATCCCCCGTGCCTGGAATGACAATCTGGACTTTTCGAGTAATGAACGGCATGAGTCCCCCCTTTCCGCAACTTTCGCCAAAACCTTCGAACATTGATTGTATTCTATACTTTCTTTTATGTTCATAATTCAATGCATTAATTATATAAGTTAACTTAGGACCATCACAATAAATCAATATGGCATCAGGAATGACGGGAGTTTCTATTAATGGTGAAACAATTACTCCACGATACGCCAATTCAATTAAATTCTTAAAATTATTTGCATATATGTGTTCGGCTCTTCTTTTTTCAGCTTGAATATCTTTTGACCATTTTTGACGTACTTGAGATTCGGTAAATTCTTCCATTGAGAGAGGAACCCATCCATGCGCAACAGATGACGGTGTGCAAAAATTATCAGCTGCTGTTATGCATAATTTATGCCTAAACCTGCGTGCGTAAGTAAATGCCTGGCAAATAGACATTTTTTCTCCGCTATTGATTGGTCTTCTAACTCCTACAGGAATGTCTTTTTCAATATCTTTTATATACTTTATCGATATCGGATAAGAATCAAGATGTAATTCATTAAATATTTCAACACCCGCTTTTTGATAATCCTCTAAAGTCTTAATTTTACTATTCATTTCAAATTTCACCTTTAATTTTTCAATCTACCATTTTAGAGCCTTTTAAATTGCCGATAAAGGAACCTAAATGCTTTTGGTCCTATTGGGAATGACATATCGAACAGCATAAATTTCGATGGCATGCCCATCTTACCACATCAGCTCGTTTTTGATAAGTTATTATTATCAGCACGTTCATTCTTTCACTCATAAAAAAACTATTGTTAGATTATTCTTCTAGTATTTTTAGATATTCATGATAAAATATTTCTTAGAATATGTTTTTATTTATTAAGATAAAGTACTAGTTTTTTAATATTAACAATCCTAATAAATGTGTCAATAGAAGGTTAGAATAGATGAATGATAGAATTAAAAAACTGAGAACTCAAAGTCGAGGGTCGCACCCTTATCT
>JAEOTH010000104.1 GCA_016839915.1 Promethearchaeota archaeon | reverse complement strand
TTTAATCGAATTCGAAATAAGATTAATTATGGATTGAGATAGTCTATTTTTATCTCCATTATAATGTAGATCTTTTGGTAGATCCAGCTTTATAGTTAAATTTCTAGACGCAGCTAAGAACATTAGTTCTTTTACACAATCAATAATAAGTTCCTTTAAATTAAACTCTTCATATCGAAGTTCTAATTTTTTAGTATCCAAACGAGAAGCATCTAACAAGTTTTCTACAAGTTCTTTTAGACGTAAAATTCCACGATGAGAGATTTCAATATAGGGTTTTATATCCTCAAGGAGAGTTGGAGATTGAAATTGACTTAAAAGAACTTGAGATACACCATAGACAGATGTTAATGGTGTTCTCAATTCGTGCGAAATTCTTGTAATAAGTTCTTTTCTTAATTCATCTAATTCTAATAGTCTCTTATTCTCTTCAATTATTAGTATCTCAGCTCTTTTCTTTGGAGTTATATCAATGAGAGAAACTATAATTGCAATTTTCCCTTGATATTGAATTACTGTAGAATTTATTTCGATCCATTTTAATTCTCTAGATTTAGTAAATATTCTGTAAGGATAACCTCCCATTGTGCCCAAATTTCCCGTTTCCATTCTTTGGAATTTTTTTATTGCAATTGATAAATCCTCAGGATGAACTAATTTGAAAAAATTTTTTGCCGACCAATTTGATACTTCTTGTTGGTCATATCCCGTTATTCTTAATAGAGCTTCGTTTACATATTTTATTTTCCCATCTTGTATGATTACTATTCCCAAGAAGGATTGCTCGGCAATAGTTCGAAATTTTTCTTCTGATTCCTTTATTTCTGTAACATCAATAATTGTTATAAAATCTGCTGGATTACCTTCATATTTTATGGTTTTTGAGTATACGTTAATCCATCTTATCCCACCTGATTTTGTAATTCCTCTATATTGATAATTTTCAATTACTTCTTTCTCTCCTCTTTGTTTTTTAGCTAGCTGTCCTAAAGCAAATTCTCGATCATCTGGATGAATGGTTTGAGAAATATCTTCTAATCCCCAATCTTTTACTTCATCAATAGAATATCCAAAAATATCAACAAATGCTCTGTTGACATATTTAATTTTATTATCCTGAACGATATTGATACCTAATAGAGATTGTTCTGCGAAATTTCTAAATTTTTCTTCAGATTCTTTTAACTTTTCTTCAGCAATTTTCCTTTCTGTAATATCTTCATAAGTACCGAGAAGGCCTATAACTTTCCCCTGCAAATTATGCAGAGGAGTCCTATTTACATCTAACCATGCTTGTTTCCCATCTGCTTGCAACTGAGGTTCAATTACATGATATTCAGGTGTTCCAGATTCCATAACTAAACGTTCAATATCATAGTATGATTCCGCTTCTTCAAATTTCCAAGCTAACTCAAAATCTGTCTTCCCAACGATATTTTCTGGCTCTCCCACACCTGCTACTCTCGCAAAATTTCTATTACACCCTAAATACTCCGAATCAATATCCTTCCAAAAAATATGTTGAGGAATGTTATCCAATACTAACTGAAACATTTGTTTAGAATTGTTCAATTCTCTAAGTAGAACTTTTTGTGGTGTAACATCTCTTACTATAGTTATAAAAAGTTTTTCCCCGTTCATTTTATCATCTATGACTTTTGAATTCAATTCTCCATGAAAATAACTTCCATCTGCTTTTAATAATTTATACTCTTTTTTTTTGGTATATCCTTTTTTTTTAAGTTCTTTAAAATTTTCTTTTAGCTCAATAAGCTGTTCTGAAACCACAAAATCAGAGATATGTTTTCCAATAAAATATTTTTTATCTTTAATTTCATAAAAGTCTAAAACATTCTGTGATACATTAATTACTTTACCATTAGAATCAAAAATTACAACGAGATCTGGAATCGCCTCTACTAATTCTTCTATATATTCATTTGTCTGAATAGTCATTATATTCAACTGAAATAATTTGGCAAACTAAACTTTTGAATAAACAATAATAGTTATTAAATTTAATTTTATTCATTATCAAAAATTTTTGCACAATAAGAAAAAGA
>JAEOTH010000023.1 GCA_016839915.1 Promethearchaeota archaeon | reverse complement strand
TTTAGATGCAATTAATACATACCAATTTAGAGGAATAAAAAAGAATGGAGATATAATATGGTTAGAAGTATTCTCAAAAACTATCAACTTCAAAAGAAAACTGGCGGATTTTGTTACAATTCATGATGTAACTGAAAAGAAATTATCTGAACAAAAATTAAAAGAGTCTGAAGAAAAATACCGTAATCTATTTGATAATGCTCCATTTGGGATTGTTCTTTTAAACATTGAAGGTAATATTCTTGATTGTAATTATGCGATTAGTAAGATCACAGGATATTCTAAAGAAGAAATCATAGGTAATAATTTTAAGGATTTTAATTTCTATGTCGATATTAAGACTGCGGATTTGGAAGAAAGACAAAAACAAACAAGTAATGGCAATATTCCTACCCAAAGAGAGATTTTTTTGAATAGAAAAGATGCAAGTCAATTTTGGGCTAGAACTTCTATTGAATTTATCCAAATGAGAGACAAAACATACATACAAGCAATTATTCACGATATAACAGAACAAAAAAAAGCTCAAGTAGAATTAGAAAAATCATATGAAAGACTCAAAGAGCTAGGAAATATTATCAATAGTAGTCCTGGAGTGTTATTTTTATGGAAAAACTCCAAGGGATGGCCAGTGGAGTTTGTTTCTGAAAATGTGAAGCAATTTGGATATACTCGAGAGGATTTTTATTCTGGAAAGGCTATTTATGAAAAAATTATCCATCCTGATGATTTGGAAAGAGTAGGTGAAGAAGTAAACATTTATAGCAATGAAGACATCAATGAATTTGTTCAAGAATATAGAATAATTACTAAATCTGGTGAAGTTAAATGGTTAGATGATAGAAGCTGGATCAGAAGAGATTCTGAAGGTAATGCTACTCATTTTCAGGGAATTGTGTTAGACATTACTGATCGTAAGGCAGTTGAGGAATCTTTAAGGTTATCAGAAAAAAATTATAAAGAAGCTTATGATATGGCAAATTTCTATAAAGATCTCTTTACTCATGATATGAACAATATTTTACAAATTATAAACTCCTCAGCTGAAATTATTTCATTTCAATTAGGGGATTCTGAGAAATCCTTATTTATTGATAATATGACAAAAATGATTAGGAGCCAAATAGATAGAGGCGCGAAATTAATCTCTGATGTCCGTACATTAACTACTCTTGATGAAGAAGATATCATTATTAATAAAACTGAAATCTCTAGGTTTTTAAACAATTCTATAAAGTTTCTGAAGAAAGCTTATAGGGAAAGAAATGTATCTATTATTCCAGATATTCTTGATAAGAAATATTTTACAACTGCTAATGAACTTCTTCAAGATGTATTTGAAAATATATTAATCAATGGAATAAAATATAATGAAAATGAAATTGTAGAAATACAAATTAATATTTATAAACAAAAAGTTGAAAATAGAGACTATATTCAGATTGAATTCATTGATAATGGTATTGGTGTATCTGATGACAAAAAGAAACTGATTTTTCAACCAGGTAATAGAGAAATTAAAGGAACTAAGGGAATGGGAATTGGTCTTTCTCTGGTTAGAAAAATAATAGACATTTTTAAAGGCAAAATTTGGGTTGAGGATAGAGTAAAGGGGGATTATAGTAAAGGGAGTAATTTTATTATATTATTACCAGAATTAAACCTAAAAGAATGAATTTACAGAAATTTAAGAGATAAAAAAAATACTATTTCTTCGGCTTTCTCTTCATCCAATCTTCTTTTAACAAACAATATGTTTTTTCATCCACATATTTTCCATCAACATACATCTCATGTTTTTGTATTCCTTCAAATACAAATCCAATTTTATCAGCTACGCTCCAGGAACCAATATTATCAATAGCAATTCCTGCTTGTAATTTATTAAGATTCAATTCATTGAAGGCATATCTAATTATCAATTCTGTAGCTTCGGTAGCAATATTTTTGTTCCAATAGGCTGATTCCCCGATAGAAATACCTATACTTGCCCAACCATTAATCCAATCTATTAAACCTAACCCTATTATGCCAATTGGTTTCTTATCTTTTTTATGCCAAATTAGAAAACCTATATAATCAGGTATTCCCCTCTCGCTTGGTTCAAACCATCTCTTAGCATCATCAACTCTAATTGGTACAATGTCTCGAGCATATTTACGAACTTTTGGATCATTTGCCCATTTTACGTATAAATTGATATATTCAGAATTATGGGTTATGAAATATATAGTTTCTGCTTCTATAAAAACCGGAACGTCCTTTCTTTCTTTCTCTTCTTTTTCATTCATAATGTTTATTAAAAAGTGACAATTTTGGTTGGTTTTTGATCTCAGTTATTTTATTTTTTGGATTTTAACCAGTCTTCCTTTGATATATGATATGTCTTAACATCACGATATTTTCCATTTATATACATCCCGTGTTTCCGTATTCCCTCATACTTAAATCCTATTTTTTCAGCAACACTCCATGAACCAATACTTTCTACTGCTGCGCCCCACTGCAACTTATTAAGATTCAATTCATTGAAAGCATATTCAACAAGCATTTCGGTAGCTTCCGTAGCAATATTTTTACCCCAATAATCAGGTTCTCCAATCCATAGAAATGCATTCGCCCATCCATTGACCCAATCTATCCATAGTAACCCAACCTGGCCTATTGGTTTTTTATCCTCATTATGCCAAAGTTCAAAAACAACAAATTGTTGAACTCTTCCTTCCTGAGGTTCAAACCATCTCTTGAAATCTTCAGCTCTTCTAGGTGTCTGCCATCTGGCAAATATACGAACTTTTGGATTATTCATCCATTTTACATACAGATCTATATGCTCTGAATTTTGAGGAGTAAAACTAATGAGCTTCCCCTTAATAAATACTGGAACTTCTTTTTTTTCTTTCTCTTCCATTAGAAATCAAACTTCATTTTATTTTTCTTTTTATCCATTCTTCTTTCAATAAACGATATGTTTTAACGTCAACATACTTTCCATCCACAAAGAGATCATCCTTATGTATTCCTTCAAATGTAAATCCTGTTTTTTCTGCTACGGTCCATGATCCAATATTATCAACAATAACACTACCATGCAACTTATACAGATTCAATTCATTAAAAGCATATTCAACAATTAATTCAGTAGCTTCAGTGGCAATATTTTTATTCCAATACTCAGGTTCACCGATTGTCATACCTACATTCGCCCATCCATTTACCCAATCTATATCTGTTAACATTGTATTTCCAATTGGCTTTTTATCTTTTTTATGCCAAATTTCAAAGACTATAAAATTGTGAACTCTTCCTTCTTGAGGCTCAAACCATCTCTTAGTATCATCAACTCTTAAAGGTATAATATTTCGAGAATATTTACGAACTCTTGGATTATTTATCCATTTTACATATCGTTTAACGTTTTCCGAGCTCTGAGGTAATAAGAAGATATTTTCACCTTCAATAAAAACCGGAACTTCCCTTTCTCCTTTCTCTTCTTTTTTTTCCATTAAAAATCAAATAGTAACAATCTTTAAATTTTATATAACTATAACTTATCAAACTTTTTTGATTTTATCTATCTTTTCTTTTTAACCAATCTTCTTTCAATAATCGATATATCTTAGTATCAACATATCTTCCATCAACATACATCTCATGTTTTTTTATGCCTTCTGGCTGAAATCCAATTTTTTCAGCCACACTCCAAGAACCGATATTATCCACAGCAACCCCACCATGCAACTTGTTTAGGTTCAACTCAGTAAAAGCATACTCAACAAGCAATTTAGTGGCTTCTGTCCCAATATCCTTATTCCAGTAATCTGGTTCTCCAATTTGAAGAAATGCATTTGCTTTTCCATTGATCCAATCTATACGACTTAATCCTATTTGCCCGATTAGTGTTTTATCTTTTTTATGCCATACATCGAAAGATATATGCTCACTTATTCCTTCATGTCTAGTTTCAAACCTTTTTTTTTGCTCATCAAGAGATCTTGGCACCACATTCCGAGCGTACTTACGAACTTTCGGATCATTCTTCCATTTTATATACAGATTTACATATTTCGAATTGCGAGGACAGAGATCAATTCTAGTACCGTTAATAAATGGGAAAAATTCGGGGTCATCTACTTCTTTTGATTCTTCTTTCTTCGTCACTTTTTTAACCTCTTACTACGAAACCTACAAGTAAATGCTATTTCTTCCAATCATCCTTAAATATCGCATATTCAAGAACATCCACATGTTCACCATCAATGTAGACTTCTTTTTTAAGAGTTATTTCATGTTTAAAACCTATTTTCTCAGCGACTCTTAAAGAGACCTTATTCGGTGCAAACATTCGAGCAGTTATTTTATGTAAATTTAATTCTTTATAAGCATAATCTACAACCAACTTTCCCACTTCAGTCCCAATGTTTTGTCCCCAATATTTTTGATCAATAAGATAAAAGATATGGGCGTTACGAGTAAACCATTGAATCCGAATAAGACCTGCAAGACCTACTGGCTTTTTTTCTTTCTTATGCCATATTTCAAAAAAAATCTCATTCTTTACAGCTTCTTTTTTTGGCTCAAATAATTTTTTCACTTCATCAATTGTTTGGGGCATTTCATACCTAGCATATTTTCTAGTTTCAGGGTTATTCATCCAACCAGCATATAGGATAATATTATCTGCATTTGTTGGACAAAGTGAGACAACATCTCCTTCAATAAACGCTAAAGGATTATCTTCTTTTGTTTCAGACATTTTTCAGATACAATCATTATTATTATTTATTATAATTGTATAAATGAGCCATGCTATATTAATTCTGAGATATCTGGGAATGATTTGGTATTTTTCAAAAGAGATTATTATTCAATAAAGGCTAAATATCCTTTTAAAATGATTTTCTTTCTGACAATAAAAAATTAAATAAAAAAAAAGAAATAGATTTTTAGAAATGTAATAATACAATTTGGATTAGACTATTTTCATGGCTAAGTCCATGTCCCCAAGCGTAAGTTTCTTTCTCCCCGCGTGTCGTGTCATTTCAAGAGCTTTATTTGTCATGCCTTTAGCTAATTTCTCTAAATAATCAATTAGGGCATCAACAGCATCTCGAGCAACCATTTCCGCGCCGTTGTCCTTCATTAGCTTGCGAAGTGTCCGCCTTGCCGAAGTGACAAGTCTCTGGATTTTGGTTCCATGTTGATTTACCATGAAAACTCCATGCGAACACTTTCTTTGCCATTCTTTTATTCCTCCACTTTTAATTTTGAATAATATTTCTCAAAGTCCAAATTTTTCAATATGAACTTTATTATGTTATATTACTTCTTTCAAATATTTAAAACTTGTGTAAAATTTTCGATAGAGTATGGTTGGGTTAATAAATTCATCCGATCGACAAAATAGCGATGTCTGAGAAGAAAGCTTGTAGATATGGTTCTGAGCTTTTAGATCTGAGATTTTCTTTAATAATGAAAAATGTTAGCCAGCGCACTTAACATATAAAAAATTTATTCACTATTGATAAAATTTTTTACATGATTAATTAACTTTTATAGATCTTATTGATTTTTTCCCTAATTATATTTTAAGGAAATTAATATATCACATATTAAATATATAGATTTATTAATGGCAAATTTTATGTATATCATTAATAAAGTACTCGCATTATAAAAAAAGTGATTTAAAATATGAATTGGATGGAAGGTTTACAGAAAATTAAGAATGTATTAGCCGCACGGGGTTATAATATCTTAGGCTATGACCATACCGAAGAACAAAAAGCAACTATAGAACCATGGTTCTATCCAAAGAAGAGTGGTCAAGGACTTCCTGCCGAAGTTGGAGAATTGCTTAATGAAGTGAAATCAAGATATCCATTGGCAGCTTCTAGAAAGTTTAAAACTATGGGTCAGCAAAACACTGATATTTTTTGCGGGATAAAAGCAGATGGAAAATCTGTGGAAGATATACAAAAACACCTAAAATTCTTAGAAGAAACTTTTCATAAAGTCGATAAGGATAAATTTCCAAAGGGAACTACGAAAATTGCAAGCAAAAAAGCTTTCTATATTTCTTTAACCCTATGTTGTATTTATGAACATGGCCTTGCTGATGAGATGGTCGAAACAATTCTATCTTGTTGGAGAAAGCAAGGACTTAAGAAACCAACTCCTCGCGATATGTATAGTACTCGCCCTTATGTCATTGATTTAGCGAATCAAAGAGCTTTTAGCCATAAAGGAATTCCTTTAAAAACTAATGCACCAGGTCCTACAAAATTAGTAAGTGAGATTTTTGGATAAGATAAGAATAAAAGACAGTGACAAAGATCATGGATGATAAATATAAAAAATATGCTATAACTTGTCCTATGGGTATTGGGCTTTTTATATTACTAGCTTTTTTACTCTTACCTTTGACACTCTCGGGGGGGTGGCAATGGTGGTTTATAGAAGCGATAGTGATTCTTCCTATGTATTTTGTAGGAGATTATTTAGATAAAAATGTATTTAAAGTTAAGGGAACTTTTGCTAAAGTTAAAGAAAAAGGTGTGAGTCTAGCTGATAAAGATCCTAGTAACTTTATAAAATGCCCAAACTGTGGTATGTCTGTTAAACTAGAATCTGAATTCTGTAGTTATTGTGCTCAAAAAATGGAATAAAATATCAGTCTTGTACATAAAATAAAAATTAATTTTTTTAAATATTTCAGATTAAATATTTTTCCTCATTACGCAATAGACTTTAAATTCTTTATAGAGAGAAAATCCCAGATTAGGACTTAACGATTTTATCTTAAAATCAAATCCTATACCATCTCTTGATATTTATTATCTATAGCGGAAAGCATTACTTTCAATTGATCGAATATATCTAGTCTGAAATCAGATCCAATCCTAAAGAACAAGAGATCAACTGTTGTTTTATCAAGATATTCATCAACATTTAATTTTTGAATTATCTCAGACCAATTACTACTCTCAGAAGCTCTTATTCCGATTAAGATTACTCCTTTCTTTTTTGAATTTTTAATAAGTTTTATGATAAGCTCCTTCCACTTTGGATCTATCTTCCCAATTGTCCGAGCATCAAAAATACAAAATGTTCCATCTGAGCTGGAAATATCCTCTGCGGCAGAATATTGATGTTGCTTTAAAATTAATCCATTTGTAAACTGATAAACCTCTTCATCATCATAATCTCTTATTAGAGACTTTTCTCCCAACCTTGTGATATTTGTTATGATTTGTAGGCCAGGGCTCCACTGTAAGCTTTCAGATATAAATGAGATTGTAAAAACGATTTTTTTTTTTAAAATCGAACTGATAATATCAAATAAAACTTCACCACGCCTTTCTTCTTCAATTTCTTTACTTTTCATAACATAATGATATGAGATTAAGTTGAAAGCATCCTCCACATTATTTCCATTTAAAGCGCTCGTTTCAATGTAGGATAGTTTAATTTTTTCACGTTTGGATAAATTATTCGCTAATTTTGCACCTTCTTGATATAATACTTTCCTTTCTTCTGTTAAATCATTCTTATTTCCAACAATAACAATCGGAATATCTTCACCTGGTGTAAAGAGCTTTAATTCTTCATACCAATTCTTAACGTTATCAAATGAATTACGATTTGTTAAATCAAAGACAAGAAAAGCTGCTTGGGCACCTGAATAATAGACTTTTCTGAAGCGACGGAAAAATTTCTGTGCTCCAATGTCATAAAGAGTTACACCAATACTATTTCCAAAAAATTCAAACTCATGTGATAAAACATTAAGTCCAATTGTTGCTCTATAGTCATCCGTGAATTTTTTTTCGACAAATCTTCGAATAATTGAAGTCTTTCCTACTTCATGGTCACCCACAATTACAAATTTAAAGCGATATTCACCTCCTAAACCCAGATTCATTTGATACAGTTGATTTTTCAATCTTTCAACATTTTTTGCTTCATATTCAAAATTTGGAATTGAAATTTGAATAATGTCTTCCTCTTCAGCTGTAAGAATTTGCGCTGTTTTTTCAGCAAGAAAAAG